>DATNQK010000525.1:0-3531 GCA_036704065.1 Stenomitos sp. | reverse complement strand
GGCCATATGAAGATAGGTAGGGAGCATCAATAAGCAAGCTAAAATCTCCATTTCCTTACCTCATGTACGCTAGAAATCTCTTTCTACAAGCTATACAAGGGTTTTGGGGTGTTTGGAGGCTATGCTCCTCAATCTAGGGGGCTTCACAAACTCATCTCAGAAATATTGAGAAAACTTGCATCACCAAAAACATGCAAGAGCCCAGAATTTGCGGAAGTCACAGTCCCCAAAGTTGCCTATGGGAGCATGGAGTTTGAAGGGCTGGCAGAGGTTGAGAAATTGCGGAAGGGTTACTCAGTTGAGGTTTTGATTTACGCTTCTCATGCCCAAGGAGAGCAACCTCTCAACCCTCAAGTGACTTGGAAAAGGCTTTACATTGGTTGTGTACAATCCCGTCGAGGCCGCTACCCTGGAAAGTCGAATGTCCGCCCTAAATCTACAGCAAGCGATAGCTCAACATGGGCTGTATTTTGGGAAGTACAGGAGCTAGAACGGCTAAAGACACCGATCCCGATTGGGAGTTTGACAGGACGAAGTAAAAAGACCCCTTATCAATCTCAGTTTGTACCGGAAGGTTCTGTACTTATGAATATTCTAGGTTCAGCCAAAATTAGCCTTACAGCTTTAGCAATAGTAGCCAATCTGCTCACCACATTCATCCGCAAGATAACAGAGTGAGCGAAACCTTAAGGCCACCACTTCATCAAACAGAGGGTTGAGCTTACATAACAGTGGAATATGTGCGAGTTTCTGAGCGTGTTATGGCATACTCCTGCGACGCATTCGATAGCACTCAAACTCATGCCATTAAGATAGAGATTCAAGCAGTGATCTTTGTCTCGTGGAGGAAACATTGATGTAGATGAGCTTCACGAAATTGAAGACCACAACTGCGGATAAATAATTTGAACTCTTATGCGTCGTCCTTTTTTGACCATTTAGTTAAAACATTGCATCATACTTGCATTACCACAAGCTGAAAATGCATCGTTCTCTCCTCTAGGTAGACAAGATCAGGAATCATCAGAATGTAAAAGTAGCTCCATTTGGTTCATCAAGCTTTCAAGCTTCTTTCTTTTTTTTGTATCGTTCCAGATTTTAGAATTACTGAGCTTCTTGCTAACTATTAACCATCTTTGTCTAAACTCAATTTGATTATTCTCAGTTTTAGTGACCTGATTCAGCTCTTTGACCCGCTCCCTGATCTCTCGAATAGATAAATCCTCCTTTAAGACATCAGATATTAACCGCTTACGCTTCAGCTCATCCTTAACTTTTGCAATAGCCAAAGCTTTGGTGTATTCGATCTGTCCCTTCCTTATCGGATCTAGGACATCTGCTGGCAACTTCAATAGCTGCAACTGATTGAGTACAAAGGAACGCCACTTGATATTCAGACCATCTAAAAGCTGAATGATCATTTCACATTCTGGTTGTCCTATAACGTTATAGGACGAGCGTCTCGCATCATTGTCCATTTGCCGAAGCAAGGATATAACAAGATCTTGAGGATATTGAAGCTCTTCGGAGAGAAGCGTTAAGACAGCTTCAACCTCTTCAATAGGATTAAGATCCTCATGATGCTTGTTCTCAATCAATTGAATTTTAATTAATCGCTTAGCATCTGGTTTCTCTAGAACTCTCACAGGTAATTTATCTAAACCTGCAATTTCTGATGCTCTAAAGCGACGTTCACCAAAAATAAGTTGATAATATCCTGGTTTATCTGTAAGTTCAAAAACTGCCAGATCCTCAAGAATGCCCTCTTCAGCAATCGTTTGCGCCAAACTTAGGAGCTTGTCTGGATCAAAATACTTACGAACCTGATCTGTATCTCTTATAATTCGCGAACGGTCAACTAGTAGTCGATCCTTGGAACTCTTAAGCTCACTGTTTGACAGTTGGGCATTGTTGTCCTCGGTATCAACCGTATAATTCTCCTTATGACTATTAAGCAGCAAATTAAATCGACCCATTTATAATCTCCCGTCCTATCATTAAGTAATCGTTCCAAGCAATCCCAGAACGGGGATCGCGAACAGTCTTCACAATTACTCCCTCAAGTGCGGCTTTTTGAAAAGCTACAAGTTCTCGGATCCTGCCACTAAATAGTGGAAAGTTTGCTTTGCTAAGCATTTCACGAGCTTCATCCCCATCTTTCCGAGGAGCAGAAGGAACCCGTGTCAATAAAACCTTATATTGCTCAGAACCCAAGGATTGAAGAAGGCTAACTGTTTGGAGAAGAGCATCAAGAGATAAAACATCTGGAGTTGTAGGCAAAATCAAAAGATCGCATCCGTCTACAAGATCTTGAAGATCATCTTCATTGGGTCTTGCTTGAGTATCAATAACGATATGCTCAAAATCTTTCGCATATTTAGGAGCTTGCTGCTCACTCACAACTTTAAAGGGAAGACCTTCATTACGCTTATCCCAACGAGTTGCAGAACGATTGGGATCGCCATCAACCAGTAGAGTCGGTCCTTGTTCTTGAAGAAAAGCTGCCAGGTGAATGGCAGTGGTTGTTTTACCTACACCACCCTTAAATGAAGCTGTGGTGATGATCATGAACTTAAGTTTTCAATTCAACAGGTATCAATTTATCGTCTTTGCAAGAATTTGTCCATAACGTTCATTCAAAATGAACGTCGATAGATCTTTAAAATATCATTTGGCAAAACGTGTGAGTAACCGCTTATCTGAAAGGGCTTAGAGGCAATGAGAGAACTAGAGTTAGTCCAGAAAGTATTCTTAAATAAAATACGCCAGAAGTGCTATTACTTGACGTCCTCAATGAACGAAATATGAATACATTCCTCCTTTTATAAAGCGGCAGCCTCCTCTATTCTGCCGTGCTGAAAACCCAGCTGTAACTGCCTCATTAACTACTAAACATGAATCACCTTCACCCTGTGTTTGATGGGCGGTATGTCCTTGTCAACAATAACCACAGCTACAACCTGTAAATGACATCTGCACTCAAAACCCTGAAATAAGTCCCCGATATCTGTATCTAGTGAACAAGGTATCCATCAGTTAAAAGTAGTTATATAGTATCAATAGTGGTACTGTAGTCAGAAGGCAAAAATATTGCAAAAATCTTGGAAGGGATGAAGAACGAGCCTACGGCGTCCGTTTCTCAGACCTCTGCAAAGTTTGCGAATACTATTTTGGTCAACCTCGACAAAGCAGTGGTAGTCACCGCATCTATAAACCGTATCTATAAAACGCCTTGGCAAGGCGAACCCTACGTTAACATTCAGCCCAAGGCTGGTATGGCAAAACCTTATCAGGTCAAGCAAGTCTTAGCAGCGATCGCGAAATTGGAGGGTCATAATGGAGGCTAAGTTCTACACCTATCGCGTTTCCTGGTCTGAAGAAGACCAAGAGTTCGTCGGCCTATGTGCAGAGTTTCCAGGGCTGAGCTGGCTTGAAGAAGACCATCAAGCAGCATTCTCTGGCATTGTTAGATTAGTTCAAGACTGTCTGGATGACCTGAAGGCGAATCATGAAAAACCGCCTGAGCCTCTC
>DATNQK010000524.1:0-9545 GCA_036704065.1 Stenomitos sp. | reverse complement strand
ATTTGAACTCCCTTGGGCTGGCCTGTCGAACCGGAGGTATAGATGACATAGGCCAAGGCATCGGCAGCAACCACCCGCTCTAGATTGCAGTCGGGCCAATCTTGGTTGCCAAGGGTTGTGCAATCGAGGATCGGGGCGGGAACCGGAGGCAGGTCGTTCAAGAGGGTGCTTTGGGTTACCAAGCACTGAATTGCCGAGTCCTCTAGAATCTGAGCCAAGCGCTCCTTGGGATAACAAGGGTCGAGGGGGACATAGGCGCAACCTGCCTTCAAAATCCCTAAGACAGCAGCGACCATCTCCGGCGATCGCTTCAGGCAAAGACCCACCAAGGCATTCCCCTCAACACCAAGGGCTAAAAGGGCATGGGCAATCTGGTTGGCACGGCGATTCAGCGCATCGTAAGTGAGGCGATGCTCACCCATCTCAAGGGCGATCGCATCAGGTTGGCGGGCGACTTGCTGTTCTACTGCACGGTGTAAGTGTCGTTCCCCAGAGTGCGCCACTTGGGTCTGATTCCCCACCACGCAAACCTGATAGCGTTCAGCTTCCGAGAGCCAGGGCAAGCGATGGATCAGGCGATCAGGGTCAGCCAGGATTTCGTCCAAAAGGACACGATAGCGCTCCATCCACCGAACAACGGTTGAGTCGTCGAATAAATCGCAGTTGTATTCCCACCGCGCGCGTAGTTCAGAACCCACTTCATCCCAGGTGAGGGACAAATCGTACCGAGCCGTGGTCGATTCTAGGGGGTAGGTGCTGAGGGTTAACCCCGACAGGGTAAGGGTTTCAGTTGGGACATTTTGCAGTGCAAAAAAGACTTGGAAGAGTGGGGAATGGCTGCGATCGCGTTCAGGCTGGAGCCGCTCGACCAGTTTCTCGAAGGGTAGATCTTGATGGCTGTAGGCCTCTAAGGTGGTGGTGCGAACATTAGCCAAGAGATCAAGAAAGTTCTGCGCGGGATCGAGGGGGGTACGCAAGACCAACGTATTGGTAAAGCAGCCGATGAGCCCTTCTGTTTGGGGATGAGTGCGGTTGGCGATGGGAACACCGATGGCAAAATCTGTTTCAGTCGTCAGTCGCCAGAGCAAGACCTGAAAGGTAGCCAGGAGGGTCATGAAGGGGGTGACACCGTGGCTACGGCTGAAGTTTTTCAGTGCCACCACACGATCATCTGGGAGGGAAGTAAGGGCGGTTTTGCCTCGGAAGGTTTGGTGTTGCGAACGGGGCCAATCTGACGGCAGACTCAAGACGGGTAATGGCTGTTGCAACTTCGTTTCCCAGTATTGGAAGGAGGCTGCCAATGCATCTTGCTGGAGGGTTTGGCGCTGCCAGAGGGCGAAATCTACATATTGAAGGGGTAGGGCAGGAAGCCCAGATGTATTCGTACTGGGGTTGCGCTCAGCTTCATATAAAGCGGCGAGTTCGCGGATGAAGACACTGGCAGACCATCCATCTGCAATGATGTGGTGCAAGGTGACAAGCAAGACGGATTCCGTCTCAGAGCCGCGCAACCAAACCAACCGCAAGGGCGTTTCCGCACTGAGGTCGAAAGGTTTTTGGCTCCAAGCACGTAGGGATTCATGGGCGATCGCCTGCCAATTTTCCAGCGGAGCCAGAGTTTGTGGATCGCGCAAATCCACTTCAATCCAAGGCAGGGTGGGTTGCTTTTCGATGACCTGAACTGGCCCCATATCTCCCACCAGAAACCGAGTGCGAAGAATGGTGTGGCGCTGGATTAACGCTTGGAAGCTGCGTTTGAGTGCCTCAACATCAAGGTAGCCTTTGAGTTGCAAAGCACGAGACAAGTGGTAGGTGCTGGTGTGGAGTGCAAATTGCTCGAAGACCCACAACTGCTGTTGCGCAAAGGAAAGGGGAAAGGTCGCGTTTAGTGTATGGGGAACAGGTGCGATCGCAGTTAGGAGTTGGGGCGCTTCCTGTCGGCGCAACTCGCTAATGCGATCGCTGAGTCCAGCAAGGGTTGGGGCTTCAAAAATGGCTCGCAAGGGCAACTCCACCGCAAACACTGCCCGCACTCGTGACACGAGCTGGGTCGCGAGGAGGGAGTGTCCCCCAAGGGCAAAGAAATCATCGGTGGTACCCACGCAATCGCGGTGCAAAAGCTGACACCAGATGCCTGCCAATAACTCCTGAATGGGCGATCGCACCTCTTGCCAATCCTGCTGAGGTGCATCGGGTTCCAAGGCCATCTGTTGCAACGCCAAACGGTCAAGTTTCCCGTTGGGTGTGAGGGGCAAATCGCACAGAATTCGGATCTGTGCGGGCATCATGGGTCTGGGGAGCCGTTGCTGCAAGAAAATCATTAGATCCCGCTCAGCAATCCCCGATGCCTTCAAGATGGCAAACCCAACCGGCAGAGACTCACCCTCAGATTTCACTGCAATCACTGCTGCTTCACTGACCTGTGGGTGCTGCAAGAGCACCGACTCGATTTCTCCCAATTCCACCCGAACGCCGCGAATCTTAACTTGGCGATCGCCTCGACTCACGAATTCCAAGGTGCCATCTGTACGAAAGCGCGCTAAATCTCCGGTTTTATACCAGCGAACACCAGTATTGGCAGGATGCATGTCGTCAGAAAATGATCGAGCCGTGAGGTCAGGGCGTTGAAAATAACCAGGGCCTACCCCCGGCCCACTGACCTGTAACTCCCCGACCACGCCGACTGGGACAAGTTGCCCCATCGCGTCGACAAGACGAAACCGAGTATTCGTAATGGGACGTCCCAAGGGGACGATGCCCGAGATCCCTTCGTAGGGAACGGGATAGACCGCCACAATACCGCAGGTTTCAGTCTGCCCATACATATTGATGACGCGAGCAGGATGGTTTAAGACCGTCCGCCACCCTATTGGTAAATCGGCTGGCAGGGGTTCGCTAGCAGAAAGAATTAGCCGCAAAGCGTTATCCAATAAGTCATGACGGATTTCAGGTGCAAGCGCCAAGGCTTCCTGGAGGCAATGCCGCCACAATGAAGGCACCCAATCAACCACCGTCACGCGGTGGGCTTTTACCGCCCTTAGCAGGGTGATTGCATCCGTTCGTTGGGTTTGGGTGGCGATGACTACCGTTGCGCCGAGGCAGAGCGGCACCATCAGTTGGCGCACTGAAGACGAGAAGGCGATCGAGGCGGTATGCAAGTACACGTCATCAGCCTGTAAGCCAATCGCCCGTTGCATCGCCCATGCGTAATGGCAAAGATTACTGTGGGTAATTTGTACCCCTTTGGGAACTCCCGTCGAACCGGAGGTAAAGATGAGATAAGCGATGTCTGAGCCCGTAGCTGTGGTAGGAAGATCGCTCGTGGATTGAAGATCAAGATCTGTCTCAATACAGGTGAGATCAAGGAGGGTGCGGCTTTCACCTTTGAGACAGGCCAATAAACGTTCCTCTAAACCGCAGACCACCAGCCGCGCCAGGGCAGCTTCATTCACAATCTGCGTCAAACGCTCTAAGGGATAGGTTGCATCGAGGGGAACATAGGCCGCTCCGGCTTTCAAAATGCCGAGAATCGCAATCACCATGACAGGAGAACGCGGCACACACAACCCAATGAACTCACCTGCGCAAACACCCTGACTGCGCAGATAATGGGCCAACTGGTTAGCGCGGGCGTTGAGTTCGGCGTAGGTCATCTCTACGGCAGCATGTGGGATGCCATCTATTGCCAAACTCTCTGCATCCCAGCGCAGGGCAATACTGTCGGGCGTTTGTTTGACTTGCGCTTCAAAATACTGATGAATACTTTCGGGTAATGCAGGAATCTCAGGGGCGGCGTCAAAGCTAGCCAAGACTTCCAGATCGGCAGGAGACAGCCACGGGACTTGTCCCACAGGACTGTCCGGCATCTCTAGCATTCCTTGCAAGAGGGTTTGATAGCGAGCCGTCAGTTGACAAATGGTATCGCGGTCGAAGCAATGGGGGTTGAAGTAGAGAATGGGTTTCAGGGTATTACCCTGGACGGTCACGGTGAGTTTTAACTTGAAGGGTTCTGTATGGGACTCCAACTCGGCGATCGCAAATTTCGGCAACGCATCATGCTGAGGCGATTCCATTAATGATGTGGGTAGGGAAATCCACTCGAAACAATAATCCAAGTTCGGGATGCGGGTGTTGAGAACTTCCGATTCCCCATTGGGAAGTAGATCAGTGACACTTTCCCAATCAAAATACCCTTGCCACCCCTGACAAGCTTCCAGGCTGCGATCAATGCGGTGCAGCGCTGTATGAACCGTTTCTTCTAGGCAAACCTCGCAAGCTAAGGGCACGATTTGATCGCAAAGTCCAAGGGTTTGATGGAGATCGGGATAGGGACGACCGTCCGTTCCAACACCGAGCAGGAAGCTGGTTTGCCCCGCCATGCGACTGAGTAGAACTTGCCAAGCTGCGAGGAACGGAGCTGCGACAGAACAATCTTCCTCGCGCGCGAAATTCTGGAGGCGCTGCCCTGTTGCAGCAGAAAAGGCAATCTGCACTTGGCAAACATCAAAGCTCGGGGATGCACTGGAGCAGTCTCCCGGGAGGTGTAACCCATTTAAGGGAGCATAGTCGAGTTGCCGCCAAAACGCTCGACCTTGTTGAGTCTGCTCGTTCGCGAGTAAGTCGTGCTGCCACTCCGCGAGATCCGCATATTGAAGTGGTTCTGTAGCTTCAGTGTTCGCGCTATTGATGGCATAAGCTTGTTGAATTTCAGCGGCCAGCAAGGTGAGGGTTTTGCTATCTCCACACAGAGGAGACAAGGAGAGCCGTAACTGATGCTGCTGACCTTTGCTAATGAAACGAACCGTCAACGGTTGGCTAAGAGTCTCAGGTTTATGGTCTGCTAAAGCCTCAAGTGCATCTGTAGGTTCGTTCTGGAGCAGATTCTCAACAGTAAAGAGAGCTTCTTTAGGATGGGTGACAACCTGGAGGGGTAGGGTCAGTTCTGGAAGAGATTCAAACCGAGTGCGCAAAATTTCATGGCGATCAAGGGTCAATTTCACGGCGCGAGCCAAGCGAAAGCGATCCACAAAACCGTTAAGGTGGATCACCATTTCTGTTCGGTAACCACTGCTGGGTTGGTGTTCATAACGCTGCCATAGTCGTTGTTGGAGCGGCGACAGTCGAAAACCCAAAATTTGCTGCGTCATACCCCCAGATCCTCCGTAAAGTCGATGGAAAAATTTGAATCTGCCAGCGTTTGGGGCTGGGCCATGCCGACCAGAACCAGGCGATCGCCCGTGAATGGAGAGCGACCGTGGGCGGTTAGCATATTGTCTAGAAGCAACACATCCTTTTCCTGCCAGGTAAAGGTCACCGTTGCAGCGTGATAGCACTCGCGCAGTGCATCCAACACCTCCGGTTCAATGGGCGTCCCATCGCCGTAGTAAGTGTTGTGAGGTAACGCTGCTTCGCCAAAATTCGCCAGCAATGTCTCGCGAATTTCTGGGGGACGGCTGGTGATGTGAAAGAAAACCGCATGGTTGAACCACACCCATTCACGCGTTTGGGGATGGCGCGTGATTGCTGGTCTCACCTGTCGGGTGCGCAATCGATTGTCAGAAATCCACTCCCACTCAATAGCATTGGCTTGACAGAAGGCTTCAACTTCTGAGGGCACATCCGTCTGAAAAACTTCCTGCCAACTCAGCCCCATGCCATCCCCAAAGGTGCGGGTGTACATTACCCCCAACCGAGCAAAGCGATCGCGAATGGCTGGGTCAATGCTTTGTAGAAGCTTTCGGGTGTCTGCAATTGGGGTTTCACCCCCGGAACGCGGCGCAGTCCAACAGCAAAACGCCAACTTCAGCGGCCAAGTGGCGGCATAGGAATTTTCGCTATGGAGGAAAATCTCTTGGTCGGCTGGATAGTCCGTAGAGGTATAAATATGCTGGCCTACAAGATGGCGCGGTGAAGAGCGATCGCGGTAGTCCAATAAATCTCCCGCCACACTTTGCAAAAACGATTCAAACGCTGCTGGATCTGCAACT
This sequence comes from Stenomitos sp., assembly GCA_036704065.1. Taxonomy (GTDB): domain Bacteria; phylum Cyanobacteriota; class Cyanobacteriia; order Thermosynechococcales; family Thermosynechococcaceae; genus JAAURS01. The sequence goes on along the minus strand of DATNQK010000524.1, from coordinate 3,558 downwards.
TCGAATCCACGAAACAAGAGTCCACCCGCGCTTTGGAGGAGAGTTGTCAAATACTCTCGCCGAGTTTTGACCCAATCCACCAAACGTAAACCTGGCACCTTAGAAACAATCACCTTGGGCAAGGTGAGGTTGGGTTGTAAGTCAGTGATTTGCACCCAGTCATCAACATCTGAGGAGATCACACGTCGTTGACCACGTCTGGGTTGGGGAAGTGCAATCGGAGGCACTACAGGAAAAGAGTTCATCGCAATTTTGCCAAACTATGGGCATTCAAATAACGGTCTATCTTGGCGCAGGCGCAAGCTTATCTTGTGGGGATGGCTTTGCGCTTGGCCTGTTGCAGCGCTTGGGCACTAAAGGTTTGAAGTTGTACTTGCACCGACTCACTTGCTAACTCTGTTAAAGAAGTATCAGGGAGGAGTTGATTGAGGTGCAGATCAGGATGGGCGATCGCCTGCTCTAAAATTTGGGCAAAATCCTCAATGAAATGCTTCATGGTGAGATCTGCATACAACATCGCGTTGTATTCCAGAGAGACAGAAAACCCACCGTCGATCTCCCAAAGACTCAGTTTCAAATCGAACTTCGCCGTTCCACTGTCCACATCCAGGAGGGTAAAGGTCGTGTCTGGTAGGGAAGTGATTTCCAAGGGCATATTTTGAAAGATCAACATCGCTTGAAAGAGGGGATTGTAAGCCAGCGATCGCTGAGGGCGGAGGGCTTCAACCACTTTTTCGAAGGGTGCCTCTTGGTGAGCATAAGCTTCCAGTGCCGTTGCTTTCACTCGCTTCAGAAACTCCCCAAAGGTTGGATTCCCTGATTGATCGGTCTTGAAGACTAAGGTGTTGATAAAAAAGCCCAGCATCTGTTGCGTTTCGGGAGTGCGTCCGGCAATGGGTACCCCAATGCAAAGGTCATTTTGGCCAGAATAGGCTGCAAGCACCCATTGATAGGCAGCTAGAAATGTCATAAAAGGCGTTACCCCTTGCTGCTCCGCGAAGCGCTGAAGGCGCGTGGCAAAGGAAGCACCGAGCTGTAGGGAATGCTTGCGTCCCAAAAAGCAGGCAATCGTCGGTCTGGGGTTAGCGCCCCGCAGGGACAGCACTGGTTGGTCGCCTGCAAGTTTTTGTCGCCAATACTCGATATGAACATCCCGCTCCGAGGTGGGCCGTGCTCGTTCCCAAGCAACGTAGTCTGCATATTGGGGGGCAGGATGCGGCAAGGGATTGGGCAAATTTTGCACCAATGCGGCATAGTGCGCCGTCAACTCCCGTAGAAAGATGCCCACCGACCATCCGTCGGAAATGATGTGGTGAAAGGTGACCAAAAGGATTGGATCTGCGCCATCCGCATCCTCGACCAAGACAACCCGTAGCAGCGGAGCAGTGGTCAGGTCGAAGGGACGTTGGGCTTCGGTACGCATCACCTCGGTGCGATCGCAGCCCTTAACACAGCGGCGCTGGAGCGTAAACTCCACCTCCGGCTCAATGATTTGCATTGGCCGATCACTGACAGATGGAAATCGAGCACGCAGTACATCATGCCGTTGGATTAGAGTTTTAAGGCTGCACTCCAGGGCCGATAAATCGAGAACTCCCGTAATTTGCAGGGCGATCGCCACATTGTAGAACGGGCTATCCGGTTCCAATTGATGTAAAAACCAGAGTCTTTCTTGGGCTGAAGCCAACGGACAATCGCCGGATTGCATCGGTCTGTGCTGTAGCACAGCAGTCTCCTGGGACGTCATGCTTGAGGAGACCCTACGTTGCTGTAGGTTGGCGATCCAATCTGCCACTGTATGTTCTGCGAATAAATCTGCTATAGAGACAGTTACTCCTAAGGCATCTGACCACAGACGCTGTAAGTCAAAGGCCCGCAACGAATCCAGGCCGAGTTGACCGAGGGTAAACCCATCTTTCACAGCTTCTGGTGGAAGTTCTAGGGCCACTGCGATACAGTCGCGGACAGCAGCAGCGGGATCTTCCGAACGGGGAGATAAGACAGCTGGCACAGAGCATTGCCCCGCTTGCGCCTGTACAGAACGGCTGGGACAAACATCTCGTTCTTCCCACTGCGCGATCATATTGAGCGTTCCCTGCAAAAATGCTTCGCGGCAGGCTCGTCGTTGAATCTTACCGCTGCTCGTTTTCAGAATACTTCCTGGTTGAATCAGAACAATGCGAGCAGCCCGAATTTCATGATCGGCTGTGATTGCCTGTTGGATGGCTCGAAAGACCTCACCGCAATCAGGATGCTGGCGAAAATCCAACTCTTGCACGATTACAAGGGCCTCAGTTTCCTTCAGGGTGATGGCAAAGGCAGCGCAGCATCCAACCCTGAGACTGGGATGGGCTCGTTCTACTGTGCGCTCAATATCTTGGGGATAAAAGTTTTGGCCGCGTAAGACGATCATGTCTTTTAAGCGTCCGAGTATCCAAAGTTCACCGTTACAATAGGTACCAAGATCTCCTGTGCGCAAGAACGGCCCCTCACCCGTGTCGGCGACATAGGCATTGAAGGTCGCCTCACTGTCTTCGGGCTTGCGCCAATACCCTGCTCCAACACTTGGCCCCGCGATCCAAATTTCTCCAACTTCTTGTGGACTGCACCCCTGAAGCGAGTCGGGATGCACAATCACCACTTTTTGTTCAGGCACAACCCGACCGCAACTGGCCAGACGTTTAACTGCGCTGGGCATAATGCTCTCGCTCTGGCCCACCGGCTGGGACGGTACGGGCGGGGCAAGCTCAAAACGATGGTGTGCCAATGCAGATCCATTCACAGATTGCAACACAGGAGGTTCCGTTTTCCGGGCCCCTGATACGATTAAGCTTGCTTCTGCCAATCCATAACAAGGATAGAAAGCTTCTGGACAAAAGCCACAGTCGGCGAATGTTGTTGCAAACTGGATCAGGGTTTGTGCGCGAATGGGTTCTGCTCCATTGAATGCAACCGACCAAGAGCTTAAATCAAGCTGCAACCGCTGGGAGGCAGAAATTTTTTGCAAACAGAGTTCGTAGGCAAAGTTAGGCGCACCGCTGGTCGTACCGCGATATTTAGAAATGGCATTCAACCAGCGCAAGGGACGTTGCAAAAAGCTTGCAGGCGGCATTGCAATGCAGGGAAATCCACCGTATAGCGGTTGCAAAATCCCACCGATCAAACCCATATCGTGGTAAACGGGTAGCCACGAAACGAACACGCGATCAGCAGCATGTTCCATTACTTGATAAGTCGCCCAAGCATTATGCAATAGGTTGCGATGGCTCAACATCACACCCTTCGGAGACCCCGTCGAGCCGGAGGTATACTGCAACAAAGCCAAGGTATCTCCCGAGAGATTCGGTGGTCTTTTCCAATCGCAAATATCGCCTGCTCCTACGGTATCTCCCGCCAGTAGTTCCGGCAGTATGTCCTTTCCCTCGTCCCCCAGCAATGATTGAAGTTGGGGTAGCAAACGAGCTGTTGTCAAGGCGATCGCCCCATCGGCATCACGTGCGATCGCCACAATTCTGGGAAGTTTGCGACGGCTGAGGGGCGGATAGGCTGGAACTGCGA
>DATNQK010000523.1:0-18716 GCA_036704065.1 Stenomitos sp. | reverse complement strand
CAATTGGTGTGGATTTGTTTGCAGGGGCAGGGGGAATGAGCCTTGGTTTCGAACAAGCAGGCTTCGATGTTGTAGCTGCAGTAGAGATCGATCCCATTCATGCAGCCGTGCATCGCTTTAATTTCCCACACTGCGTTGTGTTGCCTCAGTCTGTCTCACAGTTAACTGGAGATGCAATCCGAAAGGCAGCGGGAATTAGTACACAGACCGTAGATGTTGTTTTTGGCGGTGCACCTTGCCAAGGTTTTTCGCTAATAGGCCAGCGAGCACTTGATGATCCGCGAAATGCTTTAGTACAAGACTTTGTGCGATTGGTACGCGAATTGAATGCCAATTACTTTGTGTTTGAAAACGTCAAAGGATTGACGGTTGGCAAACATCGGCTCTTTCTAGAAGAGCTAATTGCGGCCTTTGATGCATCAGGCTATCGGGTACGGTTGCCTTGGCAAGTTTTAAATGCATCCTTTTTTGGTGTTCCGCAAAACCGAGAACGGTTGATTTTGATGGGTGCAAAGGCAGATTGTCCGTTGCCTGATTACCCAAGTCCCATTACAAGACCCGCTGGCGTGGCTAAATTTGCATCTCTCGATCTGCCAGAAGGGCCATCTTGCCAGGATGCATTAGGCGATCTGCCAGATCCAGAACAGTTTGAGGCGCTGTTGACGGGCGATCGCCTATTCTTGAACCATTGGCCCACTCCGCAACACCCCTATACCCAAAGAATGCGTGGCATGAGCGCAGAAGCATGGCATTGTGGCTACCCTCGGTTGTGGAATCCAAAGTGGCTCACGGCCAGCAGTCGTACCAATCATTCTGAAACATCACGTCAGCGCTTTAGCAAAACGCTTCCAGGCCATGTTGAACCCATTTCTCGATTTTTCAAGCTAGCAGCAGATGGTGTAGCCAATACACTTCGGGCAGGAACAGATTCAGCCAGAGGTGCGTTTACAAGTCCTCGGCCAATTCACTATAGTCAGCCGCGTTGTATTACCGTACGGGAAATGGCACGCTTGCATGGGTTTCCAGATTGGTTTGGCTTTCACCACACCAAATGGCACGGCGCACGCCAAATTGGTAATTCAGTCCCACCGCCTTTGGCCTACAGCATTGCAACACAAGTTTTAGAAGCAATACAAAACAAGCCTCAAGCACCAGAAATGCTTTTATCTCTAGGAGAGAATTCACTGTTAACAATGGATATGACTCAAGCTGCGAACTACTGGCAAATTGCTATTCCAATTGGACGCCGTAGTCATCCCTTAAATCGCAGACAAACACATGGGTCTACAGCATCGTTAACGCTGCCATTAGGGCAGAAATAAGTGGATATTTGCCAATCATATTCAACGCGCTTGGGCTCAACATCCATTTTCAATTTTAGACTTTTATTTTGAGTGGCAACGCCTGATTGATCTGATCTATGGCCTCACGTTCTGCTAGATTAATATCGCCGATGTAATGCTGAAAAATTTGCGCAAACCTTGGGTTATAAAAGCGATGCAAACTGTAATTGGGCATTGCTGGAAACCCGCGTCGCTTCTTGTGGCGTCCGCCTGCACCTGGATCGAATTGCTGAATGCCGTTGGCGATCGCCCATTCAATGGGTGTGTAATAACAGGCATCGAAATGGAGACAATCAATCTCGCGATCGCACCCCCAATAGCGTCCATATAACTGGTCGCCCTTGGTAATACAAAACGACATTCCTATCGGGTGATGGGCATGATCTGCATCAAACGCCGCCACAAACAACACCCGATGGGCATAGTTAGGATACAACTGCCGGAAAAATCGTTGGGTTAAGTATTTACTACCCCACATGAACTTATCGCAGGTATCACTATAAAAGCGGTACATCAGCGGAAAAAATGATTCCGGAATCTCATCCCCCCCCACAACTTTCAAGGTGAGATTGGCCTCGCCTACCGCCTTGCGTTCTCGCTTAATATTGCGACGCTGATTGGCATTAAATGCACCTAAATAATCCTCAAAATTTGAAAATTCGTGATTGCTCCAGATATAACTGTGGTGCAGCCACGCCATAAATCCACGCGCTTCCATCGCCTCGCGCCATTGCGGATCCGTGAACAAAAAATGACAGCCCATAATCCGCTGCTGCCGACAAAACTGGTCAATCGCCTGCACCATGATGTCCGTAAGATGCGCTTCATCTTCCCCTGGCGCAATCAGAAACCGATACCCCTGCGCTGGCGTAAAAGGCGTCATACCCAACAATTTGGGATAATAGTTAAGCCCCACTCGATAGGCCACATCAGCCCATTCCTGGTCAAAGACAAATTCACCGTAGCTATGACTTTTGATATAGAGCGGTGCAGCAGCCACTAAAGACTGCGATCGCCAAATTGTTAAGTGATTCGGCAACCAACCCGTCTGCGCCGTCGCACTGCCCGACGTTTCCAGATTGGCTAACCATTCCCACTCCAGAAACGGAGTTTTGAGCGGCTGCGCCATCGCATCCCACTCTTGCTGCGGAATATCAGTCAATCGATTAATCCAGGCAACACGATAGTGAGACTTTACCGCTTCCACCATAGGTTTTAGATGCTAAAACTCCTTATAGGGTAATGCATTCCAGCCGAAGGGCGAAGGACCCGTCACAACCGAACCGTAGAGACCGCTTTCAACTTTACAGCGCAACACTTTACAATTGGCAATGTTGCCCTACGCCACGACACAAGATTGATTACCTTGATTGAACGTGTCCGCTGCGATCGCAGTCTCGTTCATACTGGCTAGACAGGCAATGACTGATGCCTTTTGCATACCCTTTATCGGCCGTCCGTCAAAGGTTAGTCGCACCAACTTAGAGAAGAGATATGAAAGACCTCACCCGCTATCGAAATATTGGCATCTTCGCCCACGTAGATGCTGGCAAAACAACTACAACCGAACGAATCCTGAAGCTAACCGGAAAGATCCACAAAATCGGCGAGGTGCATGAAGGTGCGGCAACTACTGACTTTATGGAACAGGAGCAGGAACGCGGCATCACCATTCAATCTGCTGCCACCACGTGTTTCTGGAAGGATCACCAGCTCAACATCATCGACACTCCCGGACACGTCGATTTCACCATCGAAGTGTATCGTTCCTTAAAAGTCCTAGACGGCGGTATTGGCGTTTTCTGCGCGTCCGGCGGCGTTGAACCCCAGTCTGAAACCAACTGGCGATACGCAAACGATTCCAAGGTCGCTCGGATTGTCTACATCAATAAGTTAGACCGCACCGGAGCCGACTTCTTCCGGGTTGTTAAACAAATTGAAGACATTCTGGCCGCTAAACCACTCGTGATGGTGCTCCCCATTGGGGTAGAGGATCAGCTGAAGGGTGTTGTCGATCTGCTCACCCGTAAAGCGTGGATTTGGGATAACTCTGGCGATCCCTTAAGCTTTACCGTCGAAGAAGTCCCGGCTGACATGGTGGATGACGTCGAAGCCTACCGCGAACAGCTCATTGAGACCGCGGTCGAGCAGGACGATGACCTGATGGAAAAATATCTCGAAGGCGAAGAGCTAGCCATCGAAGATATTAAGCGCTGCATCCGCAAAGGAACCCGCGACTTGGCATTCTTCCCCACTTACTGTGGCTCCTCCTTCAAGAACAAAGGGGTTCAGCTTGTGCTGGATGCCGTAGTGGATTATCTGCCCAATCCCACGGAAGTTAAGCCTCAGCCAGAAGTGGATTTAGAAGGCAACGAAACGGGCAATTTTGCTGAAGTCAATCCCGACAAACCGCTCCGAGCACTGGCGTTCAAGATTATGGACGACCGCTTCGGTGCCCTTACGTTTACGCGCCTCTATTCCGGCACCCTCAATAAAGGCGATACCGTTCTCAATACCGCTACTGGCAAAACAGAACGGGTAAGCCGATTGGTGGAAATGCACGCCAACTCTCGCGAAGAAATCGACTCGGCTCAAGCCGGAGATATCGTGGCCATTGTGGGTCTTAAAAATATCCAGACCGGTCATACCCTCTGCGATCCCAAAAATCCAGCCACATTGGAACCGATGGTCTTCCCCGAACCAGTGATTTCAATCGCCATTAAGCCCAAAGCCAAAGGCGGCGACGAAAAGATGGCGATGGCCCTCAGCAAGATGGTGCAAGAGGATCCATCCTTCCACATGGTGACCGACGAAGAAAGCGGCGAAACCATCATCAAGGGGATGGGCGAACTTCACTTAGACATTAAAGTGGACATTCTACGCCGTACCCACGGGGTAGAAGTGGAAGTGGGCAAACCCCAAGTGGCCTATCGCGAATCGATTACCAAGACGATTCAAGACAGCTATACCCACAAGAAACAGTCCGGTGGTTCTGGTCAGTTCGGGAAAATCGACTACACGATTTCACCGGGAGAACCTGGTACTGGATTCCAGTTTGAGTCTTCCGTTACGGGCGGTAACGTACCTCGGGAATATTGGCCAGCCGTCGAAAAAGGCTTTGCCGCCAGCATCGACAAGGGCGTTTTGGCAGGTTTCCCCTGTGTAGACCTCAAGTTCACCCTCACTGACGGGTCGTTCCACCCGGTCGACTCCTCTGCGATCGCCTTTGAAATTGCAGCACGCGCTGCTTATCGGCAATCCATCCCCAAAGCGGGTCCACAGTTGTTAGAACCCATCATGAACGTAGACGTCTTTACCCCAGACAACTACATGGGCGATGTCATTGGCGACCTCAACCGTCGCCGCGGCATGATTAAGTCTCAAGAAACTGGCCCGATGGGTGCTCGCATCAAAGCCGATGTTCCGCTGAGCGAAATGTTTGGCTACATTGGCGATTTGCGCACCATGACCTCTGGACGCGGCCAGTTTTCAATGGAGTTCTCTCACTATGCTCCTTGCCCTGCTAACGTGGCGGAGGCTGTGATCAAAGAAGCGAAAGAGCGTCAAGAAGCGAAATAAATCATCGTTTCATTCGCTTGCTTTCATAAAACCAGAGCAGCAATATCTCAAAGGGTTGCTGCTCTGGCACTTCTCACTTCTAAAAGCTATACGCGGGTTCTAGACCGATACACGGTTTATTGAACCCTTTTTTTATTTCTGTACACTGTCTTAAATGTCGGTTGATTGACCTGCCATGGAGCCCACTTTTTTGAACATAGAGCTTATCCTATGCGACTCGTCTGTCAGCTTAGGAGAGATCCAGCTCGACTGGCGACCAGAAGCAGGAGCCTACTTAGAATGGCAAGGACAAACCTACATCGTCCTAGAGCGGAGACATCGCTACATTTTAAGGGGCAGCCAGTACCACCTCCATAAAGCGGCGCTATACGTCAAAAAAACACAAAAAACAGTTGAAAAAAGCCTCCTGAACGGGCGCTGGGTGCTGGGAGACGCCACATGCATGTACAATGCACACTCAGAATTGATTCGCTGCGCCGTCAACCCAAAGGGTCCCTGCGAAAATTGCGACGCTTACCAACCTCAACCGTGAGTCCTAAAGGGGTTGCACAATACTGCTCTTTCAGTCCCGAAAAGGGGATGTAGCCATCTAGGACGCGCATAAAGGCAAGACCTTGCAACAATCGCATCTAGCTTGGCTCAAAGCCCTTATGGAAGCCATAGTTAGGGAATTTAAGCTTTTAAGATAGCATCTACCACTAGTTTGGGTATTCTCCCTTAGTAAGATCAGCCAAAATTTACGATAATTTTTCTTTATCAAGAGAAATACCCTAACGTTGCGAATACAACCAATCAGGGCATGCAAGCGCTGGACGAGTGTCTATACAAACCACAGAAAGTTATACAATGGCTTAGATTCAATCTCAAAAAATCACATGTAATCTATGAAATTCAATAGCGATTTTTCTCTGGATAGACATTTATTATTATTCAATCACTGCTCTTATGAACTGATCTCACTAACAGCAGAAGAATACCGGATTGGCCGAAATCCTATTAACGAAATTGTGATTGAAGGCGATCCAATATCTCGTCTACATGCACGGCTACAAAAAGCTTATTCCAGCAGAACCCACAAAATTCAATATCAAATCATAGATGGATCTTCCGATGAAAAGCCTAGCAAAAACGGTATCTTTATTAATGGTGTGCGTCAGCAATCTCATATCCTGAGAAGCGGAGACATTATCTCTTTCGCAAATATTATCAAAGCCCTATATGTTCAAACCAGTCTCAGCAATCTAGAGTTTGAACGTCTTCAATCAGAACTCTCACTTAAAGAGTCAAGTTTTGCAGCATTTTTAGAGCGAGAAACAGCCATATCAGTCCAAGCCAATCTCTCTGAACTTGAATATACATCCATCATGTTAGGTGGCACTTCATCCGCCTTAAAGAACACGATTTACTAATCAATCAATTCAATAAAATTTGATCTAAATCTTTCTTTTTATTATTTTTTATTAATCAGAATATGATCGAAAAACTTTCATCCTTAAGGTTTCAATCAATCAATTCACAAAGATGTGTTTGATGATTAACAACTCAAATCTTTAAGTTCCGCAAGATTTCACCCCTTAGCCCCTTACACCTAATAGTGAAACTGCATAGTGATTGCCGTTATGTACCCGTTATTAAATTTGCAGCTTGAGGTACCCTCGTCATGCCCATGATTGGTGACCTACAATCCTTTGGTCTAGTCGATTTATTGAGTACCCTAGGCAAAGCGCGACAGTCCGGACAATTATCGGTTTGGGCCAATGGGGGAGTGTACCGGATTTGGTTACATGACGGCGCTATCTCTACCGTCATTCCGCCGCAGCCAGAAGATGCGTTCAAAACACTCTGCGTCGAGATCATTGATCCCTCTTACCAGTCGAGTCTGACCGCTTTAAGACCTTCTACCTTTACGTTGGCTGAACCCCTAGGGAAATGGCTACGTCAGGAAGGCTGGCTGCTTGAGACACAGCAAGCACTTGTTTTGCAGACACAACTGCAAACTTGGCTCTACCCGTTATTTGAGCTGGCATCGGGTCAATTTTATTTTGTTGCAGATAAAGTTCCACTCCCGTATTGGGAAATGAGTGGCTTAGAGATAGGTGCAGCGGAGGCCATCGCCGCAGGCCTAGAGCAGATCAACCAACCACACCAACCAACGGAATTGCCTTCTCTAACGCAAAAGTTCTTGGCGCTTGAGTCTAACCTGCCAACACTCCGCTTATCATTGCTAGATCGACGCTTACTACAGTGGTTTAGACAGCCCAATACCATCCAATCTCTGTGTCAAGTCTTTAATGTTGAACCGCTAGAACTACAAAAGGCTTGTAAACGGTTACTCCACTTGCAGTTGATTGCACCAGCCTCCGAAGAATCCGACGCGGAAAACCCATCTGTACCTGCCCCCAAGCTAGAGCAACCAAGCGAAACTGAGGTTGAAACGAGTAGTCAAAACTCGACCCCTGCTACCAATACAAGCCTGATCCAACGCATCTCCGTGGTTCTGAATAAGCCTGTGTTTTGAGGCTGTGGCCTTGTTGCAGCATTGATTTAACGTTGCAGATCCACCACTGCTCCAATCCTGGAGGCAGTGGGCAAAAAGGGTTTGTTCTTGCTAACTGCTGTGTTAAGATGGCTATTTGCCGCAATACTGTTAAAACTTTATGGCCCTTCTGCAAGAGAAGAAACAAGAAATCATCAACGCCTATCAAGTGCACCCCACGGATACGGGATCTTCGGATGTTCAGGTGGCAATGCTCACCGAGCGTATCTCGCGATTGAGCGACCACCTCAAAACCAATAAGAAAGATCATTCATCCCGACGTGGTCTGCTGAAGCTGATTGGGCAACGCAAGAGTCTGTTGGCTTATATCCAAAAGCATAACCAAGAACACTATCGCGAACTAATCACTCGTTTGGGTATTCGCGGTTAACCCGCCATGGCTACAAAATCGCCTCAACCTCAGCCTTCTCAGAACAAAGGCAGCGGCTTTCAGTCGCTGTCCTCTGAGTCTAAGGCAAAAAAATCTGCAGAACCGACCAAGAAACCACCGGCAAAAGCAGCTACAAACAAGACGCCGCGATCGCCCAAGCAGCCCAAGAGCAAACCAAGCTCTGGCATTCCTGAAGTTGTGAGTCGGCGGATGGCCAAGCGGATGCTGATCTTTTGCGGCGTGCCAACGTTGCTGGGTTTATCCACATTTCCAGTTAGCTATTTCTTTCTGTTTCAAAACGGCATCGAACTCCCCAATGTCGCTGTCTTATTCGCGAGTTTGGGGTTATTCGGCCTAGGTGTAGCAGGGCTCAGCTATGGCGTGGTATCTGCCTCCTGGGATGAAGATAAACCGGGTAGTCTCCTCGGGTTCCAAGAGTTTTCGATTAACTTTGGCCGCATCATAGAAAGTTGGAAAGAGGCACGAGACCGCGATCGCTCATCACAGTGAATCGCTCGTAACATCATCAACAGGCATCCATTACAAGTGCCCTCCACGACATCTAACCCAGCCGTGGAGTTTTCTTTTATCTGCAACTAGAACAGATCGGCGTTAAGGCTCTCATTGCCGATACGACGTTTGATCCCAAGCCATAGTGTGAGGGCAGCAAGTTGATATGAATCACAACAGCCCCAACCCTATAGGTACGCCACCTGCCGAGGTTGAGATCGATGCGGCATTGGTCTCAACTTTGTTGCAAGAACAGCATCCCGACTTCGCCCATCTGCCCCTTGCTCCTGCCGATACGGGATGGGACAACGCAATGTTCCGCTTAGGATCTCGCTGGGCTGTTCGTTTACCTCGGCATCAAGGCGCGAGCATCCGGATTGAGCATGAGCAAATTTGGTTGCCTGAACTGGCATCTAAGCTCCCCGTTGCAGTTCCTGTGCCAGAAAGGTGCGGGGTACCCTCACGGCATTACCCGTGGCGATGGAGCATCTTACCTTGGCTTGATGGCATGACAGCCGATCAAGCGGAACCTCGTGCCGATCAAGCCCCACGTCTGGCAGCGTTCCTGCGCGCATTACATGTCTCCGCTCCGGCCCATGCACCACGCAACCCAGTTCGCGGTGTGCCACTCGAACAACGCGCTGCCGCCGTCGAAGCACGGATGCAGCGGCTAGAAACCCATACTCATTTCATCAATGCCAGGATCAAACACGTCTGGCAACAAGCATTAACTGCACCCCAACACCGTAATGACACCTGGATTCATGGCGATCTCCATGCCCGAAATGTTTTGATTCAGCAGGGTGCCATCGCTGGGGTAATTGATTGGGGCGATATGGCCGCAGGCGATCGCGCCACAGATTTAGCTGCCATTTGGATGTTGTTTACCGATTCAACAGCACGACAGCAGGCGATCGCAGCCTATGGCGAACTGTGTGAAGCCACATGGCAACGGGCCAAGGGATGGGCCATTCTGTTTGGAGTGGTGTTGCTAGACAGCGGATTGGTCGATAACCCACGTCATGCCTGCATGGGAGAGCGTACCTTACAACGCATTGCTGAAGATGCCTAAGTTGCAACAAGTCCATCCCTTGTCAATTTTGCTGGCGCGCTTTAAAGTCTGCATCAGTGAAGCAGGACGTACCTCAATGGGGCTTGGGAAAATTTGGAGACGGCAATTGGCGCTGTATCTTGCAGTGCTCTCCTCAATCGGATTCATCCAACCCACCCTTTCAAAAGCCAACCTATCTGCCGCACCGATGCGAGAAGTGCGGGGCGTATGGCTAACCAATATCGATAGCGAAGTCCTATTTTCAGGCGATCGCCTCCAATCCACCCTACGCCAACTCTCGAAACTCAACTTCAATACGGTGTACCCCACGGTTTGGAATTGGGGGTATACCCTCTATCCCAGTGCCGCAGCCACTCGAACCATTGGCGTATCGCAACGACTCTATCCCGACCTTGGCAACACGGGCCAAGCCGATCCCCGGGAAGGGCAGCAACACAGCCGCGACATGCTCCGCGAACTTACGACCTTAGCCCCTCGCTACCGACTGAGCGTGATACCGTGGTTCGAGTTTGGGTTTATGGCCCCCGCTCGTTCAGACCTAGCCCAAAAACATCCGGATTGGCTCACCCAGCGACGGGACGGTAACCCAATCATCATGGAGGGTGATGCACCACGGGTATGGCTCAACCCCTTACATCCTGAAGTGCAGCAATTCCTAGCCGATTTAGTCACAGAAGTTGCCGCCCAGTACGACATTCACGGCATCCAATTGGACGATCATTTCGGCCTTCCTGTAGAGCTGGGCTACGATCCCTATACCATCGCGCTGTACCGACAAGAACACCAAGGCAAACTGCCCCCAGCGAACCCTCGCGATACGGACTGGATGCGGTGGCGTGCCAATAAAATCACTGCCGCCCTTCAGAAGGTCTTTAGGGCACTCAAAGCCCAAAAACCTGGGGCTATTCTTTCTCTATCGCCCAATCCAGCCCCCTTCGCCTATTCAGAATTTCTGCAAGACTGGGTGGCTTGGGAACGGCAAGGGTATATCGAAGAACTGGTGCTGCAAGTGTATCGGCGCGATCGCAATCGGTTCTTAATGGAGCTCAGCCGTCCAGAAGTAGAACAAGCCCGTCAACATATCCCAGTTAGCATTGGTATCCTTGCAGGCTTAAACCGTCAACCTGTATCCATGAACTGGATTCAACAGCAAATTCGATGGGTACGTGATCGCCAATTTGCAGGCGTTTCGTTTTTCTTCTATGACACCCTCTGGGCTTCCCCCACCGAGTCGGAGCAGCAGCGCAAGGAAAAACTCTCCACTTTATTCCAAAGCTCTGCCTTTCGACCTACAGCATTTACCCCTTAAATCGTGGACAGACCTAGCCTGCCTCAACCCAAAACCTGCATAAAGCCGTATCCTAGTGTATGAATTTGCAGAGCAGGTTGCGCCATTATGGATGCTCAAGCATTGCTTTTACAGTACGCACAAGGCGTCAGGCAGTTTTCTAAAGCCCAACTGAAGGGGGCTAAGTTATTCAATACCAAGCTCAGCTTTGCAGACTTTAGCCTTGCCGACTTGAGCTATGCCGATCTGCGCGGTAGCGATCTCTTTGGCAGCAATTTAAGTTGGGCTAACTTTCAACATGCCAACCTAGCCTCCACAAATCTAGGTCGGGCCAATCTGCGCGGCGCAAAACTGTATCATGCCGATCTACGCAGCGCCAACTTGCAAGGCGCACAATTACAGGGTGCTTTTTTTGACGAAACAACACTTTTTCCAGAAGGATTTAAGCAAAAAAAACCGCCTCGCCGAGCCTAGCCTTCGGTTCAGCCAATTTGTGCTCTTGGCCTGACAGGATCTAGATCGGTTCAATCGCCAACCCCTTGAAAAAAGCGTTCTCTCACATTTGCCAGACTGCTAAACCTGAGAACTGTTCCGAGTACGGTAGAATTTCAATGCTTTGCAGATCTGTAGGGGTGCTACGGTCTAGTGTCATGTCTGCGCAACTGTCTTCAGCGCAACGGTTCCTAGATCTGGCCCCAGGTCTGTTGTAGCGCCGTACTTTAGCGATCGCCTGTATACCTATGGTTGGTTACCTCATCTCCCTTGGGATTTCCATTGCCACCTTTGCTCTCTTTAGCTTGGGTTTAAATTTGCAGTGGGGCTATACAGGGTTGATCAATTTTGGCCATATTGCCTTTATGACCTTAGGGGCCTATGCCACCGTACTCCTGAGCCTTAAAGGTGTGCCCCTGGTTCTCGCCGCCTTGGCTGGCGGATTACTGGCCGCCTTGCTGGGGCTGCTAATCGGGCTATCTACCCTACGCCTGCGCGAAGACTACCTTGCCATTGTCACTATCGGCGTCTCTGAGGTCATTCGCTTAATTGCCCTCAACGAAGAGGAACTCACCCAAGGCACCCGTGGTGTAGTCGGGTACCCCCTACCCTTGAACGTCTCCGAATTAAATATTGGCCTGAAGCTGGGAATGACTGCCCTTCTGGGTGCAATTATCGGATGGGGCCTCTGGAAACTATGGCCCTGGATTCGACAGTTACCCTCCAATTTGCCTTTGCCCTCCCGCCAGCGAAACGCGTTGTTATTCGGCGGCTATTGCCTGGGGTTAGCCTTACTGGTCGGTTGTCTGTGGCTGGGATTTGGAACAAATCGGCTGTTTTTTGTCTTGGCACTCCTTCCCTTAGGCGCAGCAGTTTGCCTACCCTATGGACAGTCCAAACAACCCCTAGCAGCACTGCAACAACAGTCTGCAAATACCCATGTGGGCTTAGCCCTCACGACCCTCACCTTAGGGCTTGCGCTCACCATTCACAGTGCCATCTTCATCGGACTTTGGTTTGACTACACCTACAAAGTTGGATTGGTCTGGCTGTTAATGGTGGTTTTGGCGTTGGTCTTTTGGCGGTTAGAGGCTCTTGTTGATTCCCCTTGGGGTCGCGTACTCAAAGCCATCCGCGAAGATGAAGAGGTGGCCACCGCCTTAGGCAAAAACGTGTTTCGCTATAAACTGCAATCTCTCATGATTGGTGGGGCGATCGCAGGCATTGCAGGCGCATTCTATGCGTGGCAGCTCACCTTTATCAACCCGGACGGCTTCATTCCCCTCGTCACCTTTCAAGCTTGGATCATCGTGGTCTTAGGGGGATCGGGTAATAACGTCGGCACCCTACTAGGGGCCATGATTTTTTGGGCTTATGATACGGCCACACGATTTGCATTACCCAGCCTGCTCCCCTTAGACGATGCCAGGTTAGGCGCATTCCGCGTCATGGTGATTGGCGTGATGATGATTGTATTGATGATGTGGCGTCCGCAAGGCATTTTGGGCAAAAAGGAGGAACTCACCCTTGGTCGATAACGCAATTCCTGCATCGTCAGCGATGCCATTATTATCTGCTCACAGTCTTGTGAAATCCTTTGGCGGCATTAAAGCCGTACACAATGTTGATATTTCTGTTGAGCCTGGCACCATTGCTGGATTAATTGGCCCTAACGGAGCTGGGAAAACCACCCTCTTTAACCTGCTGTGCAACTTTATCGAACCCGACCAAGGCCGCATCATTTTTGACGGAAACCCCATTCATACCTTGCCTTGCCACCAAATCGCGTCAAAAGGCATGGTTCGCACCTTCCAAGTCGCGCGGGTACTCTCGCGGCTGTCGGTGTTAGACAATATGCTGCTTGCCGCGCCCCAGCAATCTGGCGAAAAGTTGAGCAACACCTGGATCTTTTCCCGTCGTCCTAGTATTACGCGGCAAGAAAAAGGGTTACGCCACCGCGCAATGGATATTTTAGAGTCGGTGGGGTTAAGCCACATGACCCATAGCTATGCTGGGTGTTTGTCGGGTGGACAACGCAAGCTCTTGGAAATGGGACGAGCCCTCATGGCCGAACCCAAACTCATCCTGCTCGATGAACCTGCCGCTGGGGTCAATCCCACACTGATCAATCAGATTTGTGAGCACATCAAAACCTGGAACCAGCAGGGGATCACGTTTTTAATCATTGAGCACAACATGGATGTGATCATGTCCCTGTGCGATCGCGTCTGGGTTTTGGCAGAGGGACAAAACCTGATGAGCGGCACCCCGCAAGAGGTACAATCCAACACAAAAGTATTGGAAGCCTACCTGGGACAATAACCAAAGCTCTGGCCTTAGCCTTTCAGCGCTCTTCTGAAGTTTTGCCGATAAGAGGGGCTGATGAGCATCACAGGCCACAGAACCGTTAACATCAGTCGTGATTGACTGTAATGGGTGCGGTTAAATCCGTTCCAAAATTTCCACGCTCCACCCACATAAGCTAAGAGCAATAAAAAGCTGATTAAGCCGCTCATCCTTAGGATCCTCGTTGATCGGAGTATCTGCGCATCTATTCTATCAAGTCTACTTTTGGGACGTTGAGTCTAGAGGGCAGTGGCCTAGAGCAATGATGAGCGTACAAATGTTACATCTTGCAACGTCAAAATAGGATATAAAACGAGATACTAAGAACTGGTCTGTTTCACCTTGGAACTTTTGTGACGTCACTCGTCGTTGCCACACAAAACCCCGGCAAGCTGGTTGAATTTCAGCATCACCTCAGTGAATTGCCTTGGACCCTTGAAATGATGCCTAGGGATTTAACAGTTGAAGAAACGGGTTCAACTTTTATGGAAAATGCCAGCCTCAAGGCATCGCAGGTTGCTCAGCACTTAGGCATGTGGGCGATCGCCGATGATTCTGGACTTGAGGTTGCTGCGCTCAACGGTGCGCCTGGGGTTTATTCTGCCCGCTATGGCCCCAATGATGCAGAGCGCATTGCGCGGCTTTTGCGCGAACTGGGCGATATGACGGATCGCAGAGCGCAGTTTGTCTGCGCGATCGCTATTGCTCAACCTGATGGTGCCATTGTGGGACAAGCCGAAGGCATCTGTGCTGGCGAAATTTTATACGAGATGCAAGGTAGAGGCGGGTTTGGTTACGACCCTATCTTTTTTGTTCCAGAATTAGGCTTGAGCTTTGCCGAAATGACAAAAGACCAAAAACGCCAAGTTAGCCATCGCGGCAAGGCGATCGCCAACCTCTTACCCCAACTAAAAACCCTCAGCACCAAACCGTAAGCTCAACAGTTTTAGCAGCAAATATCCCTTAAAACACAGTGCTGCACCCCGTCTTTTGAGTGAACCCGCAGATGGTAGATAAGGAGTTAAACCACTTGAGCCATTCCACCTTAACCCCAGCGCAACAGCTCGATCTGCCAACGCTGAACACCAAACTTCAAAACGCCAACGCCCAAGAGATCATCGAGTGGACCGCCCAAACCTTTGGGGATGGGCTAGTGATGAGCACCAGCTTCGGTATTCAATCCGCCGTGATGCTCCACTTAGTCACCCAAACGGTTCCCGATATTCCCATCATTTGGGTAGATACAGGCTACTTGCCTCCCGCGACCTACCGCTTTGCCGAACAACTGATCACCGATCTCAACCTCAACATTAAGGTTTACCAGTCCACCATCAGTCCCGCTCGCATGGAAGCCATCTATGGACGGCTCTGGCAAGCCAACGATGTTGAGGCACTCAATCGTTACGACCAAATGCGCAAAGTAGAGCCGATGCAACGCGCACTACGGGAGTTAGGGGCCACCGTTTGGTTTGCAGGGCTGCGTGCAGAACAAACCAACCATCGCAAAACCCTCTCAGTGCTTGACCGCCAAGGCGAGATTTACAAAGTGCTACCGATCTTAAATTGGAGCACGGAAACCGTTCACCAATATCTGCAAGATCACAATCTGCCTTACCATCCGCTCAAAGACAAAGGCTATGCCACCATTGGCGATTGGCATTCTAGTCGTCCGATGACTGAACAAGACGAACATGAGCGCGAAACCCGATTCCAAGGCATGAAGCAAGAATGCGGCCTGCATCTGCCCACCACCATCAGCGAAGAGAAGAGCTTGGATTCTAGCTCCCTCTAACAGGTGCTCAACATTTTTACGTCTTCTCTATTCGACAAGCGAATAGATTGCCTGCTCTACATCAACCCTGGTCAACTCTCAACAGCTTAATTAGCGGGTGTCTAGGGGATAAATCATTAGGAAGGGGTCCAATAATTACCACCTCGGAAGGAGTATGCCTTTGGGGTAAAAGCGCTGAAGTCATCCCCTCTAAAGAAATAGATTTAGGCTCAACCGAGGGTTGAGCTAATTAAGTTTTGCAAAAGGGATGTAACCCAGCGTAAGATTTCCACACAAAATGAGAATAGAGGAAACCACAACTGTCCGAAGCAGCAGTCTTCAGAGACCGTGTTCTTAAAAATCTGGGTTGAATGATTGAACCTCGCTTCCTCGCCGATTGCGTTACACAGTAAGGTTTTGTCTGCAACGATGAGCCCCAAGACAGATATAGAGCAGGAACTAAGACAGCAACGTCAACGTGTTGAACTGTTTTCCGAAGTAACGCTCAAAATCCGCCAATCCCTCCACTTACGCGAAATCTTAAGCACTACCGTAACGGAAGTACAGCGCATCCTCCGAGCGGATCGAGTCTTAATTTATCAAGTGTTCGGCGATGGGTCTGGCAAGGCCATTAGCGAGGCAGTACTGCCAAACTACCCCCATATTCTGGAACAATCCTTCCCCGCAGAGGTATTTCCCCTCGAATACCAACACTTTTATGCTCAGGGACGGGTCAGGGCGATCGCCGATGTCCATGCCCCTCAGGCTGGTCTATCACCTTGTTTGGTCGAATTCGTAGAGCAGTTTGCAATTCAGGCCAAGCTCATTGTGCCGATTGTGCAGAATTTGGGAACGGCCCAGAATCCCAACATCACACCTCAACCTCACCTTTGGGGACTCTTGATTGCCCATCAGTGTAGCCAGCCTAGAGAATGGGTAGACTTTGAACTCGAATTGATGCAACAGCTTGCAGACCAAATTAGCATCGCCATTTCGCAAGCACAGTTGTTAGAGCACTTAGAAGACATCGTTGAGGTGCGCACGGGCGAACTCAAAGCACTCAACCAAAGCCTTCAGCAAGAAATTAAGGAGCGCATGCAGGCTGAAAAGGCACTGCGACGCAGCGAAGAGCAATTAAGGCTCATTACTAATGCGTTGCCTGTTCTCATTTCCTACATCGATCATCAACAGCGCTACCGGTTCAATAACCGCGCCTACGAGGATTGGCTGGGTAAATCTCCGGCAGAAATGGAGGGCTGTCCACTCAAGGCAATTTGGGGCGAAGAATGCTATCAGCGCATGGAAGCAGCGGTGGAAAAGGCATTATCCGGCCAGGTCGTCACCTACGAAAACGAAATTACCCTCAAAGATGGCAGTCCGCGTTCGGTCAGTGTCACCTATATTCCCCATCTCGACAGCCGCAAACGCACCAAGGGGTTCTTTGAACTCACCAGCGACATTAGCGATCGCAAAGCCATAGAACGCATGAAGGATGAATTCATTGCCGTTGTCAGCCACGAACTGCGCACCCCCCTTACTTCACTGCACAGTGCCCTCAAAATCCTGTCCGCTGGGCAATTGGGAGAACTATCTAAAAATGGCAAACAAATGCTGGCCATTGCCGATGATAATACCGAACGCTTGGTCAGACTGGTCAATAACGTACTCGATCTGCAACGAATTGAAGCCGGTGGCCTCTCAATGTCCAAGCAGCACTGCAACGCTTCGGAATTAATGGTTCAGGCTACAGAAGCAATGCAGGCCATGGCCGATCAGCAACACATTGCGCTACAGGTGCAACCCAGCGACATTCCCCTTTGGGCCGATCCCGATTACATTCTACAAGCCCTGACAAACTTACTCAGCAATGCCATCAAATTCTCGCCGCCCAATAGTACGGTGCAGTTAAGCGTAGGGTATCGGCAACGCGGCGATCGTCAACCCACCCGACAGCGATCGCGACAAAAGCTACCACCTCACCCCCCAGAAGTCTTGTTTCAGGTTCGCGATCAAGGCCAAGGCATTCCCTTAGACCAACTAGAAAGTATTTTTGAGCGATTTCATCAAGTAGATTCCTCCGATTCTCGAAAAAAAGGTGGCACAGGATTGGGCCTCACCATCTGCCGCAAAATCATTGAGCAGCATGGCGGCAGCATCTGGGCAGAAAGCCAGTTGGGGCAAGGCAGCACCTTTTGTTTTACCTTGCCATCATTGAAACCTGAAGGAATTCAGTCATGAAACGCGTTTTAATCATCGACGACGAAGAAACCATTCAAACCATCGTGCAATTTGGTATTGAAATGGCAGCAGGATGGAAAGTAATCACCGCCAGTTCCGGCTCCGAAGGGCTATCCACTGCCGAATCTGCTAGCCCGGATGTCATCTTGCTCGATGTGATGATGCCCGAAATGGATGGCATCGCTACCTTTAAAGCCCTACAGGATAACCAGAATACAGCGCACATTCCGGTCATCTTGCTGACAGCGAAAGCTCAAACGGCCGAAAAACGCCAGTTCCATGAGCTAGGGGTCAATGGGGTCATTACCAAGCCCTTTAACTCTCTCGATTTACCAGGGCAAATTGCGAAAATTCTCCAGTGGGAACAACAGCCATGAAGGTTTTGTTAATTGAAGATGATGAAGCCATTATTGCTGCGCTAAGTCACAACCTAGCAACTTACCATTATGTTCTCGATGCGGTCACGGATGGAACCACAGGGTGGACCTATGCCACCACCTATGAGTACGACCTCATCATCCTAGACATCATGCTGCCGAAGATGAACGGGATTCGCTTCTGCGAGTGGTTTCGGGAGGAAGGATATACAACGCCAATTTTACTGCTAACTGTTTTAGATACCAGTCAAGATAAAGTGCGCGGGTTGGATGCTGGAGCGGACGACTATGTTGTCAAACCCTTTGAGGTTAATGAACTCAGCGCCCGCATTCGTGCTCTTCTACGGCGAGGAAAAGCCAGCCCATTCCCCCTACTCATGTGGGAAGACTTGATGTTGAACCCCAGCACCTTGGAAGTCACCTACAAAGAGAAGCCTTTAACCTTAACCGTCAAGGAATATGAGCTGCTAGAGCTATTTTTGCGAGATTGCAAACATGTTTTCAGTTCAGAAGAAATTTTGGACAAGCTATGGAGTTCGGAAGAATTTCCAGTAGAAGCAACGGTCCGCTCTCATATTCGCCGCCTCCGTAACAAATTAGTCTCAGCAGGCGCACCCCACGACTTCATCTCCACGATTCACGGTCGCGGCTACTACCTCAAACCTTTACCGCAAGAACCACCCACCCCAGCAGTTGCAACTGTTTCCGGCGTAGATACTGCTTCAGCAGCCCAACAAGCTTATGTTGAATTCTTAAACGAAACTTGGGCCACG
>DATNQK010000522.1:0-6779 GCA_036704065.1 Stenomitos sp. | reverse complement strand
GCACTGCACACATACGTCCGGATCCCAAACTGGAATTTCCTCGGCAATATTGCGTTTCTCCCACTTGGCCGTGCCCATGGGATAGGTGCCATCTATGGGTAAAGCACTCACCGGAAGCCCATCACCTTGGCGTGCCATCATCGGGCCGAGCACATCCCGCACAAAGGTTGGGGCTTGCTGCGGTACAGGATTATGAGGTGCTGCGCTGTTCACCGCTGTCGTGGCTGCGACGGGCACACCCAAGGGCACTTCGTAGAGATGATCTAGGGTTTGATCCACTGCTGTGAGGTTCATCTGCACCACCGCTTCGCCTTTTTTGCCGTAGGTTTTGCGGATGGCCTTTTTGATTTGGGCAATGGCTTCCTCTCGCGGGAGTATGCCTGCTAGGGCAAAAAAGCAGACTTGCATCACCGTATTAATCCGTCCGCCCATGCCCGCTTCACGGGCGACCTTAGACGCATCGATGGTGTAGACCTTCAACTGCTTGGCCAAAATGATTGCTTGCAGTTCGCTGGGAAAGTGGGCCCAAGTGTCTGCGGCGCTATGGGGGCTATTGACCAAGAAGGTAGCGCCTACCTTTGCTTCCTTGAGAACGTCGTATTTTTCGACGAACTCCCATTGATGGCAAGCTACGAAGTTGGCACTTTCCACCAAGTACGGTGCCCGAATCGGTTGTGGCCCAAAGCGCAGGTGAGATACCGTGACCGACCCAGATTTTTTAGAGTCGTAGACGAAGTAGCCTTGGGCGTAGTTGTCCGTTTCTTCACCGATGATTTTGATGGAGTTTTTGTTGGCTCCTACGGTTCCATCCGACCCTAGCCCGTAGAAGATGGCGCGCACCACTGCATCCGATTCGATTTGGAAGTGGGTCTCTACTGCCAAGGAAGTATGGGTGACATCGTCGTGAATGCCAACGGTGAAGTGATTTTTGGGTTGTGGTGTGGCGAGGTTATCAAAGACCGCTTTGGTCATGGCAGGCGTAAATTCCTTGGAAGAAAGCCCATAACGCCCACCCACTACACGGATGTGGCCTTGTCCGGTTTCGGCCAAGGAGGTAATCACATCTTGATAGAGGGGTTCGCCAAGGCTACCTGGCTCTTTGGTGCGATCCAACACCGCGATCGCCTGTACTGTGTCTGGCAGTGCTGCCACGAAGGCGACAGCATCCCAAGGGCGGTAGAGTCGCACTTTAAGGACGCCTATGGCTTCTCCTTGTTGGTGTAGATAATCGACCGTTTCTTGGACGGTTTCGCAGCCGGAGCCCATTAGGACAATCACCCGTTCAGCTTGGGGATGGCCGTGGTAGTCGAACAGGTGGTAGTGCCGACCCGTCAATTGGCCAAAGTCGTCCATGGCCGCTTGAACCAATCGGGGTGCTTCTTCATAGAAAGAATTCACAGTTTCCCGTGCTTGGAAGTAGACATCCGGGTTTTGCGCCGTGCCACGCAGAACGGGACGGTCGGGGGTCAGCGCACGATGACGATGGGCCAAAATGGGTGCATTGGGGATCAAACTGCGTAAATCGTCGTCCGAGAGCAGTTCCACTTTCTGAACTTCGTGGGAGGTTCGGAACCCATCGAAGAAGTGTAGAAAAGGAATCCGCGTCTCGAAGGTGGCACGGGTGGCGATCGCGGCAAAGTCTTGGGCTTCTTGCACCGATGCAGAACACAACAGCGCACATCCAGTGGCCCGTACGGCCATCACATCACTGTGATCACCAAAAATAGACAGCCCTTGGGCTGCCAGCGATCGCGCTGCGATATGAATGGCTGTGGGCGTGAGCTCCCCCGCGATTTTGTAAAGGTTGGGAATCATCAGCAACAGCCCTTGGGAGGCGGTAAAGGTGGTGGTGAGCGATCCGGCTTGGAGTGCCCCATGCACGGCACCTGCAACACCGCCTTCGCTTTGTAACTGCACTACGTTGGGAATTGCGCCCCAGAGGTTGTTTTTTTTGGCCGCAGCCCACGCATCTGCCCATTCGGCCATAGGCGAAGAGGGTGTAATGGGATAGATGGCAATCACTTCGTTGAGGCGGTAGGCCACGCTGGCCACGGCTTCGTTGCCGTCTAGGGTTGCGTAGGTTGGGGATCTCATGATGTAATGGCTCCCAATGAATTGGACGTGGGGTGGGTATTACGGACTTGTTCGGGTGAGAGGTGGTGGATGCGCTGGTGGGATTGCAGATCCATCAACCACAGACGCATCTGCTGGGTGACGGTGCGATTCCGTCGCGATTGGCATGGTAAGAGGGTGGGTATTACCACAGCCGCCATCAGTACACAGGAGGAGACTCATCCTCAGTTCCCTGGGTCGACAGTATATCCGACAGCCGTTTTCATCACAGACAGATCATCTTCACGCGGTTTCAAGCAGGGGTAGGAGGCTTAAGCATTGTCCCGAGGCTTGCAGACAGTTTCTGAGGGTGGCGATCGCCCAATCTGCACCTGCACGGGCAACGTCAGAAAAGGGAGCGCCATAGTCAAATCGAGTGGCTGGAATCAGAATTTGATAAGCGGTGGGTGTGGTGTTATAGAGGCTTTGGGCCAGGTACAACAACACGTTGGGGGTCCATAAGTGGTCTAGGCGACGACTTTGGGTGGGTGCGCTAAGGGCAACGATGCGGGCTTGAGGCCGCTGAGCCTCCGTTGCCCAGGCATCAATAAAAAACACAACGTCCGCTTCGGCGATCTCGGCAGCCAATTCAGGCGTGAGCTGAGGCACCGAGAGCGATCGCACCTCTGGCCATTGTTGTACAGCTATCTGTTCTGCCACCCAAGGGCCAATGCCATCGTCACCCCGCAAGGTATTGCCATAGCCAATCGCTAAGATCTTCATCGGTAAACCTCATCGAGGACTTGCCCCTGAACGGAGAGCAACTGCACATGCAGGGGCATTTGTCCGATTGCATGGGTGGAGCAAGACAAGCACGGATCGAAACAGCGAATGCCTGCTTCCACGCGGTTGAGCAATCCTTCGGGGATTTCGGGGCCGTGGATGTAGTGCTTGGCAATTTGGGCCACGGTTTTGTTCATGGCCAGGTTATTTTGACCCGTGGCAATGATCAAATTAACCTTCTCAATCAACCCATTTTCATCCACTTGGTAATGGTGGAATAACGTGCCGCGAGGGGCTTCGCTCACGCCCACTGCGTTGAGTTGATTCACGCCGCCCTCCGCCCGACAGCGAGCGGACAAGATATCTGGATCGTCGATCAGTTCTTGAATTTTTTCTAAACTCGCCAGAATCTCAATCAGCCGTGCGTAGTGGTAGAGGAAGGAAGATGTGGGTACACCCCCGCTGCGATCGCGCAGTTCTTGCAACTCTCGGTCTGCTGCGTCTGTTCCCACTCGGTTACAAACATTCAGCCGCGCCAGTGGCCCAACCCGATAGATACCTTCGGGATAGCCCAGGGGTTGGTAGTAGGGAAATTTGAGGTACGACCAAGGCTCAACGGCTTCGCCCAGGAAGGTGTGGTAATCATCCTCGCTGAGGCCATCCGCCACAATCTGACCCTGACTGTCGGTAAACCGCAAGTGGCCGTCGTAATGCTCCCATTCGCCTTTGGCGTTCACAAGGCCCATGTACAGGGTGGGGAATTCGCCAAACACATCGATTTCAGTTTTTAACGCTACATCCAGGAGTTGTTTGAACAGGCCAATGGCAAGCTGTGTGGTTGCAAATGCCTCTGGTAGACGTTCTGCAATCCACTGGCGTCCTTCTTCCGAAAGGGGCGATCGCACGCCACCTGGCACGGTCCAAGCCGCATGAATTTTGCGTGCGCCTAACTTTTCAATAATCGTTTGACCGAACTGCCGTAAGCGAATCCCAGCCCGTGCCAAGTCAGGATTTTCCGCAATCAGGCCAAACACATTGCGCTGTGCCGGATCAGAATCCCACCCCAACAGAAAGTCAGGGCTACTGAGATGGAAAAAGGACAGTGCATGAGACTGAGTGATTTGCGCCAGATTCATCATGCGACGTAGTTTTTCGGCAGCGGGTGGAATTTTGACCGCTAGGATTTTGTCGCCCGTTTTGGCAGCAGCAAGCAGGTGACTGACCGGACAAATGCCACAAATTCGGGCCGTAATCCCAGCCATTTCCGTAAAGGGACGGCCCTCGCAAAATTTTTCGAAGCCGCGATATTCCACCACATGGAAGCGTGCATCGGTCACTTCTCCTGCGTCGTCCAAGAAAATGGAAATTTTAGCGTGACCCTCAATGCGAGTGACGGGGTCGATCACAACAGTACGCGACATTGCCAGCCTTCCTCAAAGAATCATTCAGTGGATGCTTTAGCCAAACTTGATCATGTCTCGCCCCACCATGACGGGTACTTCTCCCCGCAGTAGGGGTTCGAGGGTGGCCCGAATGCGATCCGCAGGGGGCGGACAACCGGGCATATAAATCTCAACAGGTACGACTTGATGCACAGGCAGCACTTGCTCTAATAATTCCGGCACAATCCCTGGTTCGTGGGGAAGTTGCGGTGAATGTTCTGCAAGTTCTAGATAGCTGCGTTTGAGCACTGTTTCTGCCCCACCCAACATATTTCGCATGGCTGGAACATTGGCCGTTACGGCACAATCGCCAAAGGAGATCAGTGTTTTGGTTTGCTTGCGCACCTTCAAAAGTAGTTCCAAATTATCTTCATTGGCAACGCCTCCTTCCACAAGGCAGACATCTACATTTTCGGGATACTCCTTGATGTCTGACCCTACTGGGCTGTACACAACATCGACTTGCTGTGCCAGATCGATCAGCCACTCATCTAAGTCCAGGAAGGACATGTGACAGCCGGAACAACCTGCCAGCCAAACCGTGGCAAAACTTATCTTGTCCATTGGCGTTGCTCCCTTGCAGTAACTAAAAATTCCAACTTGGCGCGATCGCGTTCTTTCTCGCCGATGGTATTGCCTTTGCGGAAAATGGCACCCGTTGGGCAAGCATCTACACACTTACCGCAGGAGGTGCAAGCTTCTACTTCCCCCCAAGGCTGGTGCAAGCCCGACACGATGAAGCAATGTTCACCCCGTTGAGCCACATCCCACACATGGGCACCCTCAATTTCGTCACAGACACGTACACACCGCGTACAGAGAATACAACGGTTGTGGTCGATGCCAAATTGTTTATGAGACACATCGACCTCGCGAGCCGGAAAACGATAGGGGAAGCGTGAGTGATCCATGCCCACTTCAACGGCGAGATCTTGTAACTCGCAGTTGCCATTGGCAACACAGACGGCGCAAACGTGATTCCCTTCGGCAAAGAGCAATTCCACATTCATGCGTCGGTACTCTTGCAGCTTGGGTGTTTGAGTTTGAACCACCATGCCTTCTGCAACTTCCGTCACACAAGCAGGCATGAGTTTGTTGCTGCCTTCTACTTCCACCATGCACATCCGGCAAGCCGCTGCTGAACTGACGCCTTCTAAAAAGCAAAGGGTAGGAATATTGATTCCAACTTCCTTTGCAGCCTGAAGTAGTGTTGCGCCTTGTTCAATCGCGACATCCTTTCCATCGATTTTGAGCGTTTTTACCGACATGGCTGTTTCGTTCCATTCTGTACCAAGTTTTGATCTCAATCTGTCATTCAGGTGCTTGCAAAGAGGAAGGATTTCATTTCCTTCTTTGCCTCCTTCCTCCTATGGATATGCTCCTTGAAAAAATTAATGAGGATGAACTGTAACGCTTTCACTGGCTTGGCGTAGTAGCGCAAGGTACTCATCTTTGAAATATCGCAAGGTACTCAACACCGGATTAGGAGCGGATTGTCCGAGACCACACAGGCTCATGTCTTTCACCATGTGGCACAGGGCTTCCATTTTTTCGATATCTGTGGCCGTTGCTTGCTGCTTCACGATTTTGGTTAGCAACTCATGCAGCTGTACCGTTCCAGCACGACAGGGGATGCATTTGCCGCAACTTTCCCCTCGGCAAAAGTCCATATAGAACTGGGCAATTTCTACCATGCTGGTGGAGTCGTCCATGACGATCATGCCGCCGGAGCCCATCATCGTTCCTAACCGCTGTAAAGATTCATACTCAACGGGTGTATCAAAGTAGGCCGCTGGGATACAGCCCCCTGAAGGTCCACCCGTTTGAACGGCCTTTACGGTTCCTTCGCTGACGCCACCACCCATCTCTTCTACAATCTGGCGTAAGGTGGTGCCCATGGGAACTTCCACCAAGCCTGTATTGTTGACCTTGCCTGTTAGGGCAAAGACTTTCGTGCCCTTACTCCCTTCTGTACCGATACTGCTGTACCATGCTGCGCCTTTGCGAATGATGGGCGCAATGTTGGCATAGGTTTCTACGTTGTTAATCAGGGTAGGACAGTCCCATAGTCCGGCTTCGGCAGGGTAGGGTGGGCGCGGACGTGGGTTACCTCGACCCCCTTCGATGGAATGAATCAGTGCAGTTTCCTCGCCGCAGACGAAGGCCCCTGCGCCAATCCGAATATCAATTTTGAAGTCAAATCCAGAGTCGAAAATTTGACTGCCTAGCAGTCCATACTTCTTCGCTTGCTGAATGGCCTTTTGCAACCGTTGAATGGCGAGGGGATATTCGGCTCGGACGTAGATAAATCCGTGGTCTGCGCCGATGGCATATCCGGCGATCGCCATTCCTTCCAAAACACGATGGGGATCACTTTCGAGGACACTGCGATCCATAAACGCACCGGGATCGCCCTCATCCGCGTTGCAGATCACATACTTCTGCTTGCCAGGCATCTTGGCCACCGTTGACCACTTTAATCCGGTGGGATATCCACCCCCG
>DATNQK010000521.1:0-4608 GCA_036704065.1 Stenomitos sp. | reverse complement strand
GAGGAGCTCCACTCTCCGTACTCAAACAGTACATCCAGCAACAGGCTGAGATTGATTGATTGCTCCCTTGGGTCGCGCTCCGCTTCACCCCCAACCAAGCCTATCGGCTATGGTTGGAGCACTGCGAAGAATCTCCGGTAGCATCTGTCTCCAAAATTTCTAGCCTAGTTCTCCAGAACAGTCTGAACAAAGACCCTGTTTGTAAAAACTATTACTGTAATCTTTGACATCTGCTTTAGCTTTTCCGCAATAAGAGCAGATTTTGAAAATTGTAGCAATAGTTCTTCTTTCGTCAGTATCTTCATAATCTGAGAAGCACTCGTCGCTTAGAATTTCTCCAATATTTACATCTGAATGACGCAACTCTTGGAGCAGATCTAGAACAATCGATTGTTGACCTTCAAAATTGAGGGACTGAAAAGCTTGATTCTTTAAGAATAAGCGTCCAATCATTGAGTTGACCGTGTAGCTTGTGTGATGGTCTGACATAATTTTTATAAAGGCTTACAAGTTCTGCTGCAACCATACTTTAACTGAGCCTCAACGTCAGCAGGAATGGTGCCTACGCAAGTCGCAAGAAGAGATGGAGCCACACGATCACGCTTCCTTGTATTCACCAGCTACCATACAAATGGAAGAACTTTGACCTTGCCCCGAGCTTAAGGTCACACTGTTCAAGTATTGTGCTGCAACCAATCACTTAGGTCGGAGAGTTGAGAAAAATCCAACAGTGCTTCACCCAACAATTCAAGCTGAGTTAAACCGAGGGACTGTACCCGATCCTCCATTTCACTGGGGAAAGTCCCCAGACGGCGCTTGAGTTGCCGCAGAACCAGCGATCGCGCTTCCTTGTATTCGCCTTCTTGCAAAATTTCTTGGTAGATAGACGATTGCTGCATAAGGTCTTTCCTGAGAACTCGATTGACCAAGCCTTTTTCCAATGATAACCCTGCCAGAATCCCAGCGGCAGCGCAGAGGTTACTCTGTGCTTTAGCGTCTTGGATCTCATCTATGCGTGTGGCCACTTGACGCAAAGTTTGGAGTTTGTCCGGTGCGCTTGAGAGCACAGCAAAGGGCAATAGCCCTGGAGCATCCAGAAAGGATTGGGTGGGTTGCTCCCAAAGACGCACAACCTCAAACTCGTGTCGGGTGGTGGAAAGCTCGAAGGTCGTCTGGTGGACAAGATCTGAGCGCGAGGGGGTGAGGTAAATGACGACTTGCCTCATTTGCTTTTTGGGAAAGCGCCTGTAAACCCTGGTGCGATAGTCGAGCATCCGAAAGGGGATCGCGGGATCAGGATCTGTTTGAAATTCGAGGTGAACGATAATATCCTCAGAATCAAGCAGAATCAAAGCATCAGCGCGAATGGGTTCGAGCGACAGTTCAGACGGGCTGAGGGTCGTGAAGGAAATGGATTT
Organism: Stenomitos sp.; assembly: GCA_036704065.1. Lineage (GTDB taxonomy): Bacteria > Cyanobacteriota > Cyanobacteriia > Thermosynechococcales > Thermosynechococcaceae > JAAURS01. The sequence continues at coordinate 3,190 of DATNQK010000521.1, read as the reverse complement.
ACCCAACAGCCAGGAGGCAAAATCTTCCGAAAAGTTCTCTGCGAGAAATTTACAGGTGCTATCAAACATGGGGCGATTGTAGCAGAGTCCTTTTCACCCTCAAAAGCGATCGCCGCTTACCTTTGCCAACCAGTCTCACCGTAGCTTTACCCCATCCAAAAGACTTTTGCGCTGACCGACCGCTTTACTCTCCTTAGACTCAGCCTTGCCTGGAGTTGCAGACTCCTGAGGTTCCGTATACGCAGGAGTTACAGCCTCAGCATCTCCTTTGGGCTTCTTCTCGAAGACCTGAAGACTGGGATTGACTAACTCAAAGCCCGTTTCCGTCGCCTCGCCCATCTCACCCGATATTGCTGCCACCCAATCGGCATAGCCGTGGTCAGTCAGCTTCTTGAACATCTTGGGCTTCATGCGAACGGTGAAGATCCGTTCCGACTCGCCATCACGTAGGAAAAACTCGACTTGCTTATCCGGCAGTATCCGATGTTTAGGCACTTGGTTCAGTTTGCAGGTGAGCTGTACCTTCGCAGGGGTAGCCATTGCATAAATCTCCTCTCTGGTTAGGGGTTCAATAGCGATCGCCTCAGCCTTAACCTCAGTATGGGCGATCGCAGCCTTAGACGGTTTTTTTGTTTTGTGGCCGAATCTCGTGGCCTTTGGGGGTGGGTCGAAAGGGCCTTCAGCCTCAATGATGGTGATTGCGCCATCCTTAAGTTCTGCAATCGCTTTCCAGAATTGCCCATCAGCGGGTGGTGCATTTTCCCAGACGACGGGGATGAGGGACTGGAGCTTACGATCTGTCGGATGTTTGAGTTCGTTGCGGTAAATGATGAAAAAAGGAAGGTCTTGACTCAATTCCCAGCAGCCATTGAGGGTGATGGGGGTAGGTGGACAGTTCACCACCTTGCGCACCTCAAAGGCCAACTGACTGCGCCAGAAGCGGGGATAGACAAGGAAGGTTTGTGACTCACCAGGGACAATCTTTTTACGGGCATAGCCTGATATCAAGGCGGGAAAGACGGCATCGCCCACGGTGAGAGTGTTGGGCTTCACATCGAGATCGATGCGCCCTTCCAGTTTTGCGATCGCCTGATAGGAGAGGGGAGGAGAGCTAGTCATGGCCTGAACAGTATGAGCGGCACTCGGTATTACAGGATATCGGTCGGGAAACCAGAAGACAAGCTCATTGGACAGAGCTAAGGCGGGACATCCGCAATGTAGAGTGTGGGGAATGTTTAAGGACAGTTACCTTAAGTGACGAGGTTGGATCCCTATTGTTGATTAGTAAGCCTAAAATATGATCGATTCAACAGCTAAGACAGAGAAGAAAAAAATTTCCTTGAACGATAAAAGGGCTCTCAATAATGGAAGTCTAAGTATTAAAACTCTTGCATTGAATTGGGAGCAGGGTTAAACCAATTGAGCACATCTTTCGGGGATTGATATGTGAAAAATTTGTATAGATTTTCCAGCTTTACATCTCAAATAGTGATATAGGTAATTAAAATCTATCTATACTTCTAGTTGTGTGAAACAGCCTGAAGAGTTTCATCCATATCTCATGTAAGGGATGCCGAGTAAACGGGTTCATGTAATGTCACTAGTCGAAAATATCGTTGAAAAACTCAGCCTATATGGCAATTTGAGTATACTAGCTGAAGGATGTCCCTCCATATTTCCCAATTAAGACATAGTCTGATAATATCCAAAGAATAAGATTTATGCAGTAGAAAGTAAAACTTACAAAAAAAATTATGAAAGTAATTCTAAAATCTTTTACTCTTACAATTCTATTTAATATTTTCTCTATTTTTACTATCAATGTTATCTCTGTTGAAACTAGTTTAGCTAATAATACTGATTGTCAAAATACTATACAAAAAGCTAAAACCCGTATTGAAAGCAAAAAAACAAGTGTCATAGCAATTCATAATTATAAACATAGATATGAAGATAACCCTAAAAATCGTCCTCTAGGTTATGTCTTTTTCATTTCAGGAACTGGAGTGGATAATATTTTAAATTCTCGCTTATTTTTAACTGATATTACTACGAGTATTATTGCAAATTGTAACTCTGTTAGCTTAGTTACCTTTGGTGTTGCTAGAACAGATGCAGGAGAAACTTATGGATTAATGAAAAATGGAAAGGTAGAACCTTTTAAATGTATTGCACCTAATAGCGATCAACAATTTCAGCCTAATTGGGGGGAACAAATATGCCTCTAGCATATGCAAATATATGCCTCAAGATATCTATAGATACCTAAAAAATTGCCATTACATGAACAGTAATTGCCAAGATGTTAACTTTATTCATAAAGCATTAGGGTATATTTATCAATTTTTCCTTGGCGGAAATTCAGATAAAAAACCTACAATAGCTTTAGGTGGAGATACTCATGCTGAATATCAATCTTCTGTCGGCAGATATTGGATTGAAATATATCAAGATCTAGAAGTTTCCTTGCAAATTTCGACTTGTCTTTGTGAATCTGAATCAAAAATTGCAATAAGAACTACATCGGATAAAGTTTTCGAGGTAGTCGAAATATTGGTTGAGGCTGAAGGATATTTCAATGAGAGCTTCAGAGATGAACGCTATACAGCACAACAGAGATTGGTTTTTCACAATGTAGGCTTAAACCCAAAAATTAAAAGTCTTTATGATATTCCTGCTATTGAATTATTGAATCTTGAAAATGGCGATAAAATCTTTTCTTATGAAGAACTCTCCATTTTTACAGTTTCTTTATGTCAGTCTGAAACTACAGAAGCTATTCAACACAAGACAGTCGTCCACATTGAAAAAGATGGTTCCCAAGTTAAGGTGAGTTAGAACGGCTAGAATAGTAAAATTTATTTGTAAAATGAGGATCCAATTATGTCAGTCTTACTTCTTCACGGAAAAATTTTGCAACTACAATTAATCTTAGATGCGGGAACTCTTCCAGAAGTTTTAGATTCTAATGAAGCGCCTTGGATGATCGACGAAGCGCGTTTTTTGATGAGCCCACTGCCTATCCCACAAGGTCGAAAATTGGGAACCTTAAAAAAGGAGATCTGACAGAGGATTAATACCAATTCGCCAATTTAAGGCTACAGATGATACAAGGAGAATGAAGGGTTCGGTAAAGATGAATGCCAGGCGTCTACAAGCTAGATATTGCCGAAAGCGAAGCAGAGCTCAA
>DATNQK010000520.1:0-9529 GCA_036704065.1 Stenomitos sp. | reverse complement strand
GCACTGCACCAGCGAACCAGCCGCCGCAGGTTTCCTTCGATGTGATACTGCTGGATCTGGCCTTTGCCAGTACTGGCGAAAATGGGCTGGCCTTTTTAGCAGAACTGACCCATCAATTTCCTACTATTCCAGTCATTGTCCTTACAGGCTGCGATCGCCTAGCGGATCGAGTAGAAGTTGCACGCTTAGGGGGACGGGCATTTGTACAAAAGCCCATTGTGCCCCAGACCTTATTGCAAACCGTCTCGCAAATCCTAACCCAGTCCAGTGATACACCCCAACGCGTACTTGTTGTAGACGACGACGCCCAACTACTGGAGAACTTTCAAACTCTGCTGGAGCCTTGGGGCGTACAAGTCATCACCCTAGACCATGCACAACAATTTTGGGAAACCTTGGAAGCATCTGCTCCCGACTTGTTGATTTTGGATCTAGAGATGCCTCAGTTTGGTGGGCTAGAACTCTGCCGTGCCGTGCGTAACGATCCCTATTGGGGCGAAACTCCCATCTTGATTTTGGCAACTCACCCGACGGATACAGATGTTCAACAGGTCTTTAGCGCAGGTGCGGACGATTATGTGATTAAGCCCATTCGAGAACCCGAGCTTGTTGCCCGTGTTCTAAATCGGTTGGAACGTGAGCGTATGCGTCATGCCCGTCGTCAAGCTCACTCTTGACCTATAGCGCTGTTGTCTTGATTGTTTTCCCTTTGATTTGGTGGATGGCAGAGCAATGGGCGATTCAGAACAAAACCTAAAAAGGGAATTAGAAGCGCTTCAAGCGGAAGTTAACTGGCTTAGAAAGTCATTAAGTCGAGCGGCACCTCACTTGAATGCTCAAGTGCAACTGCTCAAAGACATTACGGCTCAAATTCGCCAATCCTCCTCTGTTGCTGCCGTTTTATCGACGGTTGTGGGCCAAGTTCGTCAACAACTGCAAACGGATCGTGCTCTAGTTCTGCGGCTAGATCAGAATTCTCAAGGGACTGTGATGATGGAGTCTGTAGATGCTGCTTGGCCCTCAATCCAAGCCATGTCGTATCCTGCTTCAATGCTCGGTTCGTTCGACCTGAAGCGGCAGGCCCAGGCTCATAGATCTGTCATTTCCAGTGTGGATGCTTCAGACCTGTCTTCTGAGGAACTGGAGCTGCTAAATGCTTGGCAAGCAAAAGCGATCTTATCGGTGCCGATTTGGTGTGGAGCGCAAGTTTGGGGATGGTTAACGGTACATCAGTGCACAGCCCCCCGTCATTGGCAACCCGATGAAGTGGATTTACTAGACCAGATTGCGCTGCAACTGAGCAGCTTGCTGGTGCAGGCGGACAAGGATTCCATGGCACCCGTAGAGCGTGCGGTGCCTGTCCAAATCACAGGAACTGCGGAAGAAGGTGAGGCGAAGTATCGCTTGCTCTGTGATTGCTTGCCGATTGGAATTCTACAAACTGATGCTGCGGGGCAATGTTTTTATACGAATGCCCAGTGGCAAGCCCTATCGGGTCTTACTGAAGAGCAAAGCCTTGGCTATGGGTGGACTACAGTTGTTCATCCTGAGGATCGGACTGCGGTACGGGCCGAGTGGCGAGATTGCGTTTCCCGAGGGGCAGAATTTAGCCAAGAGTTTCGGTGCTTAAACCCTCAAGGTCAAGTGTATTGGATGTCTGTTCGTGCGGCTGCTCTACAGAGCGCGACAGGCCAAGTCATCGGATATGTAGGCACCACTGAAGATATTAGTAAGGCAAAGATTGCCGAAGTGGTGCGCAAGCAAGCAGAGCGAGAGTTGCGTGAAGTCAGTGAGGCATTAAGCAATGCGGTAGAAGGGATTTCCCGATTGGATGACCAGGGACGTTATCTCAACGTTAATGATGCCTATGCGCGGATGGTGGGCTATACTCCAGCGGAAATGGTGGGTATGCACTGGCCAAAGACCGTTCTGCCTGAAGATTTGCCAGTCGTGCAAGCGGCATATCAAAGGATGATCGGCGATGGCAAGGTGGAGGTTGAAGTCCGAGGAATTCGTCAAGACGGTTCAGTCTTTTATAAACAACTGTTTATGGTGGCGATTTATGACGCACAGCAACGTCTGACAGGCCACCACTGCTTCATGAAAGATATTAGCGATCGCAAACAAGCAGAAGTGGCATTACAGCAACTCAACCGCGACCTAGACTTAAATGTCCAAACGCGTACCGCCCAACTGCATCAAACCAATGTTTACTTGCAGCAAGAACTTCTCCACCGTCAACAAGCAGAGGAAGCACTGCGGCACCAAGTTGCTCGCGAAAAACTGCTGGCTACAATTACGCAGAAGATTCGCCAATCGCTGGATTTGAATAGTATCCTCAGCACCGCTGTTCAGGAGGTAAGAGAGCTGTTACAGGCCGATCGCGCCTTAATCTTTCAACTCACGCCTGAGCAGGCAGGGGTGGTCGTGGAGGAATCTGTGTTGCCGCCTTACCCAACCACTGTAACAGCGCTGCATTTCCCTAAAGAGACTTTCCCTGAAGCGTGCTATCACTACTACACTGCCGGTCAGCCTCGCATTGTTTTGGATATTGCAACTGATCGTTGGGCCGATTGCTTGAGGGACATGACTCACGCCCTCGACGTGAAGTCGAAAATTGTTGCGCCCATTATGCAACACAGAACAGAGGAGGAGCCCATCTTATGGGGATTACTTATTGTGCATGCTTGTAGCTATAGGCGGCAGTGGCAGCAAGATGAAGCCGATTTGTTGCAACAGATTGCCAATCAGATTGCCATTTCGCTACAACAGGCGGCGCTATATCAACGACTGCAACAGGAACTGAACGAACGCAAGCAAGCACAGATCTCACTTCAGCAAAGCGAATCTCTCTTCCGATCTTTATGCGAAAGCGCACCGATTGGCATTTTTAGAAATGATGTGGAGGGGAATTGTGTTTATACCAATCCACGCTGCCAAGAAATTGCTGGATTCACCTACGAAGAGGCCTTGGGCAATGGCTGGCAGCAGTTTATCCACCCAGACGATCTCGAAAAAATTAAGCCCCTACGGACTGCTGATGGAGCGGACAAACGACCAAGCTTCGTTGAGATTAGACATGTACATAAAGATGGGACTGTTCGTCTGTGTCAAGTGAAAGCCGTGCCAATTTTGTCGGTTCATGAAACCTTGTTGGGCTATGTGGGTACGGTTGAGGACATTACCGACACTCGTGCTATCGAGCAGATGAAAAATGAGTTTATTGCGATCGTGAGCCATGAATTGCGAACTCCCTTGGCATCGATTCGAGGTTCCTTAGGCCTACTAGCCTCAGGCGTGCTCAAAGACGATCCGGCAACCGGACAGCATATGCTCAACATCGCTGCAACCGAAACGGAGCGGTTAGTGCGTCTGGTCGGAGATATTTTGGATCTGGAGCGTTTGGAATCTAGCAAAGTAGCCTTGGATAGACAAGCCTGTGATGCAGGTGCGTTAATGCAGCAAGCTGTGGCAGTTTTGCAACCTTTGGCGGAAGCTCGTAGTATTACGCTGGTTTGCTCACCGCTTCATGTGTCGATTTGGGCTGCCCCTGATCGGATCATTCAAACCTTGGTTAATTTGCTGGGAAATGCGATTAAGTTTTCTCCGGCCCACAGCACAGTCACACTGACTGCACTGGCGCAAGGAACGCGGGTCCTCTTTCTAATTCAAGACCAGGGGCCAGGCATTCCTGCTAATCATTTGGAGAAAATTTTCAAGCGCTTTCAGCAAGTTGATGCAAGTGATGCCCGCAATAAAAGCGGTACAGGCCTAGGGCTTGCCATTTGTCGCAATATTGTGCAGCAGCATGGCGGCCACATTTGGGCAGAAAGTGTTTTAGGGCAAGGCAGTACCTTCTTGTTTACAATTCCGATGGCCCTTTCAGAACAGTAGACTCTGTGAAGTGCTATGGCTGCAAAATGTGTGTTGTTAATTGATGATGAAAAATATTTGTCATCCGTGATTCGGGTCTGTTTAGAGAAGTTGGGCGGATGGAGGGTTCTCACCGCTGAGTCGGGTCGTGAAGGATTGCAGCTTGCTCAGTCTGAGCAGCCGGATGCAGTTTTGCTCGACGTTATGATGCCTGACATGGATGGCTTGGCCGTGCTACAAGCGCTTAAGGAAAGTCCCTGTACTCAGAATATTCCAGTCATTGTGTTAACAGCGAAAGTTCAGCCGTTTGCACCCGAAGACGATGGACAGTTCAAAATTGCGGGAGTATTGGCTAAGCCCTTTGATCCGATGACGCTGGCTCAGCAAGTATCAGAGATGCTCAATTGGTTCTAATTAGCTCTTTTACATTGGGCAAACCTTATTGTTTCCTCATATTGTTACGCTACATTTAAGGTAGAAGGCTAGCTTGTTACTCAGTCTTCTGAGACTCAGTTAACGTGATTTTTGGTCAGTCCTTTTGAAAAGGTAGAGAGTAAGGTGTACGTTGCTCCTAGGCTAGTGACCTAAGCTTGAATGGCGTTTGTGAGGGGTAGTCCCTTGATATTGCAACTTCGCTCAGGCAGCTATTGACAAATATCTCCAAACAATTCCTGACATGCATTTCTTGTAGAAGCAAAGGACTCCAAAGCCGTGTAGTGGTGTTAGGGTTTTTAATCCTCCACTGCAATTTGGATACTGAATGGATGGGTTGGGTAGATGTCATACGTTGCTAGAGCGCGCTGAGGTTCTTTTACCCTGTGGGTGAGTCGTTAGATCTATGGAACTGAGACCCTGTTTCTCTCAAGGACAGGGTAGGGAAGCCTAGGGGTGCGGTTGCCGATGAGTTTCCTGTGCTTACGTCGTACTTCCTTAGCACCCTGTTTAGTTCATATATCTCAAGGATGAAGTTGCAATGCCATGATTGCATCGGTTGTGAAGCAAATTCTTGTCATCGAGGCTGAACCGAATATGCAGCAGATTGTTCAAGCCTGTCTGACTGCTATGGGCGGTTGGCAGGTGCTCCTGGCAGCTTCTGGGCAAGAGGCACTGCAATTGGCGATCGCCTATCGACCGGATGCGATTTTATTGGAAGGGATGACGCTTGCCAACTTAGAGCAATTTTTGTCTCAGTTGCGATCGCATCCCCAAACCCAACACATTCCGCTCATTTTCTTGACGGCTCAGCCGCAACTGACAGAACGACGGCAGTATTTGTCGATGGGTGCAGTTGGGGCGATCGCCAAACCCTTTGACCCCTTAACCCTGGTATCGACCATTGCAACCCTGCTGAACTGGTCACAGAACTAGTGTCCTTCTAGGAGGACTGTAGAGTCTCGATTGATCTTATTGAATGAGTGCCCAACTCAATTATTCGCAATTCCCCAAGGAGACCGAGGAATGAACTGTACTCAAGATTTTGCCGCAACAGAACTAGCCGTAGGATGGTGGATTGAAGCATTTACGACCCATCCGACCTGTATCTACTACTTTGGCCCCTTCGAGACCCCAGCGGAGGCTGATTTGGCACAAGAGGAATATTTAGACCCTCTAAGACAAGAAGGCATCCAAATTATTGCTGTACGGGTTCGTCATTGTCAGCCGCGTCAATCGGTCATTCGTGCGAACGAGGTTACGATTCAGGAATTAGAAACAGGGCCTCTACTCTTTTTTGAAGCACTGGTGCTCTAGATGCAAGCGCTGAGGGAATTGCTACAGCCATCCAGAAGCGCTATGCCACAATTGAAGGGCTGTATTGCTCAAGATAGATGCATCAAATACGCCGCTGGAAGCGGGTTTTGTGGGGTTTGGCGTTGCTTTTCTGGGTGAGTGTCTGTATCAGTGCCCCCGCAATTGCGGGGGCATTAGAAACACGGTTGCTCCAGTTTCCTGATTGGCGATCGCTCCCTGATTTGCCGACAGCCCAAGCGGATCTGTACTACCCGCAATGGATGGCAGGGGAGTGGCAAGTGGACAGCATCTTGACAGAGGCAGTTTCCCCCTTGGCTCCAGAGATTGTATCCCCAGGTTTTGCTGCCATTTCTGCGCAACTGCATCAGCCCGTTCATTTTCGAGTGCGGTTTCAGCCTGCGGTTGTGAGTGGTGTGGAAAGGGGGTTATGGGTGCCTCAGAGTGTTGGTCAAAAGCAACGTCTTGTGGCAGATCGGGTTTATAACGGCATGAATTTGGCCGAGGCGGAATTGGGCAAGGGTGTGATTGAGTCGATTCGCCTCGATCCGCGATCACCCAATGCTCAGGTTGTGCGTTTTGCCGATGGGCAAACCTTGGCCACCCAAATCAGTAACCGAGCCACTGAAACCCCTTCGGCTGATGTGTTTATCAGTAGTGAACTGTATCGGCAGACCTTCCGCAATGCGGTGCAGATTTATCTCAATCAGGTGGAGAATACGATTGCCTATCGTCGTATAGTGTCAGACCAGCCCGATTCCCTCGCTCAGCCTCATATCGAAGCCGAGCAAATAACCGCCATTTACCTTTCGCCTCAAGACCCCGCTTACTTTAAGGCCCAAGGTCGTCCGGTTGCCCTCTATCGCTATCGCTTGAGGTTGGAGGCGGTTGAGGCATTTGGGGCAGACACGCCGCGATCCGAGAAAAGCGAAAAATTTGGCACAATAGAGAGGCAGTGAGGAAGAGCGTGCGATGCCCAGATCTAAGGTTCATCGCCCCTTCAGACCTCAATTGAATTGCTTTGCTCCTAGAGCTTTGCCTAACATCCCTCGCGCGAGATCGTTTATGGATACGAACAATTTTCTCAAGCAAATGCTGTTGATTGGGGTTGGCACCACAAGCTTTGTCGCAGACAAAGTGCGTGAAGTCAGCGAGGAGTGGGTACGCGAAGGCCGACTCAATCCCGATCAGGCGAGGGCTTTTGTCGATGACCTCATGCAGCAAATGCGTACCGATCCAACTGAATGGGAAGGGCAAGTGCAACGGCAGCTCCGCAATATTATGCAAGATTTAGGCTTGGCACGGCAGTCCGAAATGGATGAATTGCGCGGTAGAATTGATCGGCTCGAACGCCAAGTTCGAGATTTAGAAAATAAGCTGTGGCGGTAGGGGAGTCTTGCAAATCCTCTTGCCTGTGGCAATTGGCAATTGCTCTAACCTGTTGGTTTCTATCGAAGGAGGATCAAAACCTTGCGAGGAATTTTAATGAGTGTGGCAGCCATTTTGGTCTGCGTTGTGGCCTTGGTGGTAATTCAAATCACATCGCGACCTGCTGATGTCTCAGCGGCTCCTCTCCAAGCCTCTTTGACCTCAACCCCACTTGAGACAACTCAAGCTGGCTCAACGGATACTCTAGCGGATACTTTACTGGCAATGACAGATTCAGACTACGTTACAACCCCCTCTGGGCTGAAGTATAAAGATATGGTGGTCGGTACAGGGGATTCCCCCAAAACGGGCCAGATGGTGACGGTGCACTATACAGGCACTCTAACCGATGGGTCTAAGTTTGATAGTTCTCGCGATCGCGGACAGCCCTTTTCGTTCCCCATCGGTGCAGGCCGTGTGATCAAGGGTTGGGATGAAGGCGTTGCCACCATGAAGATGGGTGGACGACGTGAACTCGTGATTCCTCCTGAATTAGGATATGGCGCTCGTGGTGCAGGTGGCGTTATTCCCCCCAATGCAACCTTGGTTTTTGATGTCGAGTTGCTGTCTGCGCAGTAGCCAAAGCAGAGCGGCGCAAAGTTGCGACTTTCGTTGAAACGTTAATTCTTTTGCTGTTTTTTTGAGGATGTGCTGAATAGCACATCCTTTTGCCGTTTATGAGATTTTGTTGTTTGGCTAACCCAGTTTTGGTTTAAATTTGAGTCCCTCAAATGCGTCTATTAACACCAGTTAATTGATAGACTTTCAAGTCAGGAACTTGGCAATTTGCCTAAACGACTGTAATATCGGCACGACCGAATGTCTGGAACTGGGGTTGCCCTAGCCTTGGCCGATTGGTCGCAAGTTTGCGTTTCAATAAATTAGGTGTGAATTATAGGTCATGATGCAGAGTTTTAATCAACGTTTCCCCGCCCTTGCACTTGTAGGTGCAGGGGTTTTAACCACAACGGCATTACTGGGAACTGCTGGGGCTGTGACCTTTGGCCAGAAAACAGTGGATCAGTCGAAATTTATTGCGATCGCCAAGCCTGTGGGTCAAGAATCTCATCAACTTCTCATTTTGGAGCAAGTTTCTGATAAAAAGCAGTGCTGGAGCGAAAGCGGCACCAACCCAACCCTTGTCAATCCATTACTGCTGAGCTTCGACTTCACAGGGATTTGTGGTCGCAGTACTGATGCCAACGGATATTCCATCCGGATGAATGGCGAAGACTTAGGCGGACGCTATACCTTAAGAATCCGCTATCGCAACAATGACATGGTGTTAGTGGGCTCGCCCGATAACTCCAAAGATCCTGAAATTGAAGTGGGTCGTGCCAACGGTTTAGTAAAGGACTTTGCCAAAATCCAACTCGACCCAGGCTGGTACTTTAGCAAGCGCACCTTCGGCGAGAAAACCCTCGGTCATGTTTATCTCACCAAGGACACGACAGATCCATTGCCCTTTGGTGATGTTGCAGGGGATGTCTATCTCAGAGAAATTAGAAGTGCAGTTGCGCTCAAGTTTATTGCTGGATTCCAAGACAACACCTTCCGTCCTCAAACGGCCTTAACCCGTGAACAACTCGTTTCCATGGTGTTAGAAGCCCTGAAAACAATACCTGGTGTTCAAATTTCTGTGCCGACCACAGCGACCACGAATCCCTATCCTGATGTGGATGCGAAGCGCTGGAGTGCCGCAAAGATTGCCTTTGCCCGTGACAACAAGATTGTGAGTGGCTATCAAGATGGTACCTTTGCCCCAGAAAAGCCTGTCACTCGGGCTGAGCTGCTGGCAGTATTGAAACGCGCCGCAGAGTACGCCAAAACGTTGCGGAAACAGCCCACCGATCTGAAGTCTACTCAAGCGGCTTTTGCCTTTGTCGATACGCAGGGACATTGGGCTGCTGATCTCATTACGCAAATGTCGACCTACTGCGGTGTAGCATCGCCGTTTAATGAAGCGGGTAAAGCGTTTGCACCCAACGCGCCTGCATTCCGAAATTATGCGGCAGCTGCAACGCTCAGGACGTTGAATTGTCTACAGAAGCCTTAAGGCTTTTTAGATAATTTAGAGATAACGTTGCGTTCTCCCCCTGAGGCTAGGATTTTGTAGAGATAATCCAGCATCAGGGGGTGTTTTGCTATGTGCTTTTTGAATTGTGCAGTGCAAACCAGTAAGTGTATTTCCAGAGGTTTTTGCAGCGAGCACGCGAACTTCAAATTTTCTTCATAGCTCAATTGAAAACTTCCATCGAAATAGATAAATTGAGCCATGCTTAAAACATTTTTTGTTTCAGACTACTGCTATATTTTTTCTGCTTGGAAATGAGTATTTATATAATACCAATTCGCCAATTTAAGGCTACAGATGATACAAGGAGAATGAAGGGTTCGGTAAAGATGAATGCCAGGCGTCTACAAGCTAGATATTGCCGAAAGCGAAGCAGAGCTCAAGCAACTGCTGAGAAACCAAAAAACG
>DATNQK010000519.1:0-2535 GCA_036704065.1 Stenomitos sp. | reverse complement strand
CTTAGATGTTAGAGATGTTGAATTGGAAAAAACGGACAAATTGACCACCCCTCGCCGGTTTAAACTGACCACCTCTCGCCGGAGCAAATTGACCACCCAGCGCCGGATCAAACTGACCACCTGAAAAGAGTTTTTCTCATGTTGAAAAAGTAAGTTATAATCCTTACTGTTAATGGTAAAATTAACAGAGGGGTTATGGCCAACAAAAAAACAGACATGAGTAAACTAAGACAAATGCTTCGATTACATGAAAATGGCGAGAGTAAATTAAAGATCAGCAGGTTAACAGGTGTATCTCGCAACACCTTAAAAAAATATCTTAAAATTTATGCCCGTTTGCAGCTAAACGCTCGCCTTCTTGAGAGCAAGAGCGATCAGGAATTGGACCACCTCTTTGGTGAGAACTTATTACCTGAACCAAATGAAAGATATAAGATTTTGGAGCCTTATTTTCCGAAGATGGAGAAGCAGCTTAAGAAAAGAGGTATGACTCGCCAGATTCTGTGGGAGAGATATATTGTAGATCATCCGGATGGATATAAACCTTCACAATTTAAATATCATTATCAGATGTGGCTCCGGCGCAGCAAACCGGTAATGCACATCGAACACGTCGCAGGTGATAAAATGTATATTGACTATGCGGGAGAAAAACTTCATATAGTAAATAAAGATACAGGAGAAATAACCGATGTAGAGGTATTCCTTTCTGTGCTTGGAGCCAGTCAGTTAACATATGTTGAGGCCACCGAAAGTCAGTGCAAGGAAGATTTTATTAGTGGTTGTGAGCATGCCTTGACTTATTATGGCGGCGTTCCAATGGCAATTGTTCCTGATAATTTAAAAAGTGCAGTTACTAAAAGCGATCGGTATGAACCAACATTAAACCAGGCTTTTGAGAACTTTGCGCTGCATTACAGCACCACAATCCTGCCAGCCAGGGTATATAAACCCAAAGACAAGGCATTAGTTGAAGGTGCTGTCAAAATAGCTTACCAGCGTATCTACTCGGTTCTTGATGGCAAGGTCTTTCATACTCTTGAAAGTCTGAATGAAGCTATAAAAGAAATAGTTGATTTACATAATAATACAAAGCTGACAGGACGGCCCTATAGCCGCAGGGAGCTGTTTGAAGAGATAGAGCGTCAGGCACTACAGCCCCTGCCTGTCTTACCTTTTGTTTTTAAGCGTCAGCAGCAGGTTACAGTATCAGTAAACGGTCACGTCTGTCTAAAGGAGGATAAGCATTACTACAGCGTTCCATATCATTATATAGGCAAGAAAGTAAAACTACTTTACACATCTACTCATGTGGAGATATTTTACAATTATGCATCTCTGACTGTGCATCAAAGGGACCGAAAACAATATGGCTATACCACAAACACTGAGCATCTGGCCAGCACGCATAAATATTTAACTGAGTGGAATCCTGAGCGCTTTATCAAATGGGCAGAGTCGATCGATGAGTCTGTAAAGGACTTTGTCATACGACTGATGGAAAGCAAATCTCATCCGGAACAATCATACAAGGCCTGTCAGGGAGTGCTAGGCTACGAGCGTAAAGTCGGACGGGAAAGACTTATTAATGCCTGTAAAAGAGCCATTGAATATGAGAACTACTCCTATCATTCAATCAAGACAATACTGGAAAACAAGTATGATCAATTAACCTACGCGGAATTACTAGCGGAGATCCCGCAGCATGAGAACATCCGCGGAGAGAACTATTATCAGTAAACAATAACCATTAAATAATAAAAGATGACACAGGAAACATTAGATAAGATAAAGAAGCTCAAGCTAACAGGAATGGCCAGAGCTTATCAGACGAGCCTCGAAAACGATAAACTGGCACAGTTATCAGCTGATGAACTGATAACAATGTTGGTGGAAGCAGAATGGGATGACCGTTTAAACCGGAATATTGAAAGGAGGCTTCGAAATGCAAAGTTCCGTTATCAATCAAGTATAGAGAACATTGATTACGATGCTGATCGTAATCTTGACAGGAATCAGATGATGCGTTTTGCTGAATGCACATACATAGGGAAACAAGAAAACATCCTAATCACGGGAAGCACGGGAATCGGCAAGAACCACCTGGCTACTGCTCTTGGACACCAGGCATGTACACTTGGATATAAGGTTTATTACGCAAATATGGCTAAACTGTTCTCAAAGTTAAAAATGGGCAAGGCAGATGGATCTTATATGCGGGAGATATCAAAAATAGAACGTCAGGACTTACTTATACTTGATGATTTTGGACTGGTACCCATTGATAATCAGAACCGTTCGGCACTGATGGAAATAATAGAAGATCGTCACAAGAAAGCATCAATGATCATAACATCACAACTCCCGGTTAACTGTTGGCATGAGGTCATAGGGGAAAAAACTATCGCAGATGCAATACTTGACAGGATCGTACATGATGCCCATAGGATAGATCTAAAAGGAGAGTCTCTGAGAAAAACCCGGGTAAAACTAAAAGAAATTGAAACTTTGAACTAAAATAGATAGATTTGTATA
>DATNQK010000518.1:0-4397 GCA_036704065.1 Stenomitos sp. | reverse complement strand
CAAGCTCTGGGTCAACCGTTGCGTCTGCAATGGTTGTCTCCCACCCTGCCCAGCGGGCTTCGGGTCATTAACCGGACCCTTACCGTCAAAGCTTCAGACCCCGAATTTCATGAAACCATTTTGGATGGCGACCAATTAGTCGTCCAAAGTCGGTTGCACCTTGGGGCCGATGCAGACACCATTGAAGTGCCGATTGCCCGTCCAGGTTTGTTCTTTTTAGAACGATTTCGGGCTATCCTGCTGGGTCAAGGTATCCAAGTAGGACAGATTGCATTAGCAGCGGTGCCTGGCGATCGCAGCACTCCCATTGCCACACTACCCTTCCCGCCCTTGAGTACCCTGCTCGCGGAAACCAACCAGAAAAGCAACAACTTTTATGCAGAAGCGTTGCTCCGTCTTTTAGGGGTTACGAGAGCCGCGAAGCTCCCTCCATCTCAACCATCCGGTTCAACCCTGGAGCAAGGCCTACGCCGTATGCAGGAACATTTAGCCAAAGTGGGCGTCGATCCCCAAGGCTATCAACTAGTGGATGGGTCTGGACTCTCTCGCCAGAATTTGAGCAGTCCTCGCGCCCTTGTTCAAACCTTAATCGCCATGGATCGTTCCCCCTACGCCCAAGCCTTTCGGTCTTCCCTCACTGTGGCAGGGACGAGCGGGACACTCCGCCAGCGCTTTCAAGGAACTGTTGTAGTAAACAATCTCCTAGGCAAAACGGGAACCCTAAAAGGAACTGCTGCTTTATCGGGTTATCTGAACGTGCCAGCCGATAGGCCCACAGTGTTTAGCATCATTGCGAACCAGTCAACCCAATCGAGTGCAGTCCTCAGGCAGGCCATCGATCAAATTGTTATGGCGATCGCCCAACAACCTAACGCTAAAAACTGTACGGTTTTTACACCTTTATCAACCGCTTTGGTTTCTAGTCCCAAATGACGCAAAACCACAGTCTTTTTTAAGAAAGATTACATCATCCTAGAGACGCTACATCTCAGAGAGGATCAGTGATCCCCATCTTTGCCAATCCAAAGTGGGTTGCCAAATCCTAAAAAGTATGGCTCAGTAAAATCCACATTTTCTCTTAATCTTTTTTTGGGGATCAATCCAATTTCTTGTGTCCATAATAGAAATAGGGATAAGGATTTACCGTCTAACCCGTCTTCGAGCCTGGTTAAAACGTTAGGTTCTTTTAACTTTTAGGAACTACCCGGCTGTGCCAATCTGAGGAGTGCAGCGCTCTTACGAGTGGGCTAGAACATTTAGGGCATCAACACACGGTCTTTAATTTTGAATCTCCTCTTTAATCCTCACCATCACAACAAGGACATTAAGATGACACAGATAGAAACGATACGTTGCCCCAATTGCGGTCGATATGGCGAGAGGCACCATATCGAGGAAAGCCATATTGTGAGAACTCAATGTCCCGAATGCGATTACCTCCTTGTCTCCTGTAGCCTTACAGGACGGGTCATCGAAGCTTATGCACCGGGTTTGTCCACGGCTTCCGTGTTGCTGCATAGCCGGACTCATTCTGTCTAAATCGTTCTTAGATTAAACATATATCTATGGATCAGGCTAACGTTGACCCAAACCCTGCTTAAACGCTTAAACGCAAAAAGATAATGCTTGTCGACTTATGTCTAGTTTGGTCTTTTGGCCTGATGCGACAGTGTTCACGTCAAAAAAATACCGCACCCTAGGGTGCGGTATTTTTTTGAGAAGGCTAATTTCGCGGTAAGAGTGCGTCCCTTCGCGAGACCCTTACTCTACAGACTGAGGCAGCCGTTCCTGAACTTTCTGGTGCAGGACAATGACTTGACCGTCTTCGCCAACATCTACAGTGGCTGTATCGCCTTCTTGAATTTTGCCTGACAGAATTTCTTCGGCCAGACTGTCTTCTAAGAGGCGCATAATTGCACGACGTAGAGGACGAGCACCATAGCTGGGGTTGTAACCCTCTTCTACAAGGCGATCTTTGAACCGCTCTGTCACTTCTAGGGTGATGTTCTTCTCAAGCAACCGTTTGAAGACCTCTGCCAACAGAAGATCGGAAATCTCTTTGACTTCATCCTTCGTGAGCTGACGGAAGACGATAATTTCGTCGAGACGGTTGAGGAACTCAGGTCGGAAGTACTGCTTCAGTTCTTCATTGACCAAGGAACGAATGCGATTGTATTGCGAATCTACCTCGCTCTCGCCAAATTCAAACCCAAGTCCGCCGCCACCTTTCTCGATGACCTTCGAACCAATGTTCGAGGTCATAATCAGCAGCGTGTTCTTGAAGTCTACGGTGCGACCTTTGGCATCGGTCAAACGACCATCTTCTAGAATCTGCAACAGCAGGTTAAAGACATCAGGGTGCGCTTTTTCGATTTCATCGAACAACACTACTGTATAGGGGCGTCGGCGTACCGCTTCAGTCAACTGACCGCCTTCGTTGTATCCCACATAGCCAGGAGGAGACCCAATCAGTTTGGATACTGTGTGACGCTCCATGTACTCTGACATGTCTAGGCGAATCATCGCTTCTTCGGAACCGAAGAAGTAAGCAGCTAAGGCTTTGGTTAGCTCGGTTTTACCAACCCCAGTGGGGCCAGAGAAGATGAAGCTAGCAATAGGACGGTTCGGGTTCTTCAACCCTACCCGAGCCCGACGGATCGCACGAGAAATGGCTTTCACCGCTTCGTCTTGCCCAATCAACCGCTGATGGAGAGTATCTTCCATGTGCAGCAGCTTCTCAGACTCGGATTCGGTCAGCTTGCTAACGGGTACGCCAGTCCAGGAGGCCACAATGCCTGCAATGTCCTCTTCCGTGACGACGGGTGAATCCCCACCTTCGGTTGCGGCTTCTGGGGCCTTTTTGCTTTGCGCAATTACCTTAATTTGGGATTTCAGCTCCATTTCGCGATCGCGCAGTTCACCTGCCTTATCAAAGTCTTGGGAGCGAACCGCTTCGTCTTTATCGCGTAACACTTGACGCAACTCTTGATCAAGCTCTTTTGCTGCGGGAGGTAACTGAGAGTTGATCAGACGCACCCGTGAACCTGCTTCGTCAATGAGGTCAATGGCTTTGTCTGGCAAAAATCGGTCGGAAATGTATCGATCCGATAATTTCGCAGCAGCCACCAGCGCCTCATCAGCAATTTTGAGCTTGTGGTGCTTCTCGTACCGTTCGCGCAAGCCGTACAAGATCTCGATGGTCTCGTCTACAGACGGTTCTCCGACCATGACGGGTTGGAACCGACGCTCTAAGGCGGCATCGCGCTCAATGTGCTTCCGGTACTCATCTAGAGTGGTGGCCCCAATACACTGGAGCTCGCCTCGCGCAAGAGCAGGCTTAAGGATATTGGCTGCGTCAATGGCACCTTCGGCAGCACCTGCACCAATCAAGGTATGAACCTCGTCAATCACTAAGATCACGTTAGAGGCTTGACGAATTTCGTCCATGATCTTTTTGAGACGTTCTTCGAATTCGCCTCGGTATTTGGTTCCGGCTACCAACAAGCCGATGTCTAGGGTGACAACTCGCTTGTCTTCTAAGATGTCGGGGACATCGTTATTGGCAATGCGCTGGGCCAGACCTTCGGCGATCGCCGTTTTACCCACCCCTGGCTCCCCAATGAGAACCGGATTGTTTTTGGTGCGTCGGCCTAAAATTTGAATGACCCGCTCAATTTCTTTTTGACGTCCTACAACTGGGTCAAGCTTGCCATCTGCTGCCATTTGCGTCAGGTTGGCACCAAACTCATCCAGCGTTGGTGTCTTGGTTCGGCCTTGGCTTCCGCCGCCAGCAGAAACCTCAGCTGTTTCGCCCAACATGCGAATGACTTGAGTTCTCACCTTAGAAAGGTCAACGCCTAGGTTTTCTAGAACGCGTGCGGCCACTCCTTCGCCTTCGCGAATCAGCCCCAACAGGAGATGTTCTGTGCCAATATAGTTATGGCCAAGTTGACGAGCCTCTTCTAGGGAAAGCTCCAGTACCCGCTTAGCTCTTGGAGTGAAAGGAATCTCAACAGCCACAAAGCCGGATCCTCGACCGATGATTTTTTCAACCTCGACCCGAGCATCCTTGAGGTTTACCCCCATGGACTTCAAGACTTTAGCTGCGACGCCGGTTCCTTCTCCAATCAGGCCCAGTAAAATTTGTTCTGTCCCAACAAAGTTGTGCCCCAAGCGGCGAGCCTCTTCTTGAGCCAGCATGATAACTTTGATAGCTTTTTCCGTGAAGCGTTCAAACATAGCCTTATCCCACTACCTGCTGGTAAACCCAATCTTAACACAGAGAAATTTTTTCAAATGGGCCTGCCCCTAAGGGTTTAGGTCCGTTTTCAGCATCGGTACGCTGTCATAGAATGAAAACGACTTCGCCCCGATCCCTTTAAGCGTCCCTTAACATT
>DATNQK010000517.1:0-5647 GCA_036704065.1 Stenomitos sp. | reverse complement strand
GGGCTACAGGTGCCAGGGTTTCTTGTGTTAGCGTTGCCAATGGCGATGCTGCTCGCTTGTCTGATGGTCTACAATCGGCTGGCGCGGATGAGCGAAATCACAGCTTTGCGCAGTCTTGGCGTCAGCGCCACTCGTCTGGCTGTTCCTGGCTTACTACTGGGGTTATGGGTGACTGGATTTACCCTCTTGCTCAGTGAATATGCAGTGCCAACTTCTAACCTACAAGCGAATTTGTTGCTTGATAAAGCTCTACACCAAGTCAAACCGACTTTCAAAGAGAAAAATATCTTTTATCGCGAATTCGACCATGATGTTTTGTCGCGCGTTTTCTATGCCCGACGTTTCAATGGCGATCTGATGCAAGATTTGACTGTACTCAACTTCCGTCAGGGAATGCTCACTCAAATTTTGGTGACTGAAGCCGCACGTTGGAATGCGGGAACGCAGATGTGGGATCTGATTAAAGGAACAGTCTATGCATTAGGGAACACTGATTTAACCTATCAAGCCATTGATACATTTGACCAAACCGCTCTTGCCCTGTCGCGCGCCCCACTAGACCTAGCTACAGAAACACGAGACGCGGATGAAATGGGTATTATGGATACCTATCGGTTTTGGCGTCTTATCAAAGGAACAGGGGACCTCAAGCAAACGCGCCAATTGGATGTACGATGGCAAACCAAACTCTCGTTTCCTTTGGTTTGTATTGTATTTGCTTTGGTAGGGACGGCATTGGGCCTACAGCAAAGACAACGGTCTGGCTCTAAAGGCTTCGGGCTCAGTTTAGTCATCATCTTTGGCTATTACACCCTGTCGTTTATTTCACGATCTTTAGGGGAAGCAGGCGTTGTATCGACTGTGTTAGCGGCTTGGAGTCCTCCTGTGCTGGGACTATGCATTGGCGGTGTTTTGCTCTATCAAGTGAACCGCTAGAACAGGTGTGTCTGGACAATTTTAAGACGCTGAATTCATCTCGTGAAAAAAATATGCTGAGTTTGCTATCCTATTAGCACAAAGTACCTCCTGCCTACTTGTATTTCAACTTCTCTTTATAAACTTGCGATCGCTCAAACCCTTAGGGTAGGGCTATCTCAACAGCTAAGTTTTATCGTGACTTTATTGCATAAACTTGCGATAGTTCTAAACCTCCAAGGCAGCGCTACTTCAGTATTGATACATGGCTCGCCTAGGTTTTGGCTTCTGCGTCTATGTAACTTTATTGCATAAACTTGCGATAGTTCTAAACCTCCAAGACAGCGCTACTTCAGCCTTTATCCATGGCTCGCCTAGACTCTGGCTTTTTGCGTTTATTGATCATCTATCTCTGCGTCTAGCTCAGCTCAATATCCAAGTGGGCCACTAGGAGGGTCTATGCCAGAACTGCTCGGGACTCTGGTTTTCTCTAATTCATTTATTCCCCATGGACACTGCTACCTTTGGCGTCCGAGCCTAGTTTGGCTGCACCTGTTGTCTGATGCATCTATTGCTTTAGCGTACTATTCAATTCCGATAACGCTTCTATACTTTGTGCGAAAGCGTCAGGATCTTCCCTTTGATTGGATTTTCTTGTTATTTGGGGCTTTTATCGTTTTTTGCGGTACGACGCATTTGATGGAGGTTTGGACCCTGTGGCATCCAGACTATTGGGTGTCGGGCGTGCTCAAGGCTGCTACAGCGGTTGTGTCTTTGTACACGGCATTTGCATTGGTGCGCTTGATGCCTCAAGCCTTATCCCTACCTAGTCCGGCTCAACTGGCAGCGGTTAATGCAGAGTTACAGGAGCAAATTGAAGTGCGCCAACAGGCCGAAGCACAGGTGCGGCAGTTGAATCGGAACTTAGAAGCAAAGGTGGCTGAGCGTACGGCTGAACTGGAACGGTCTATGATTCAGGTTCGCGATTATGCTGAGCGTGTCACCCTTGTGATGGATGCGGCCAAGTTAGGGTCTTGGGATTGGGATTTACAAACTCAAGTGATTCGCTGGAACGTTTACCATGAGATGCTATTTGGCTATCAGCCAGGTCAGGCCGAACGTCGGTATGAGGATTGGTTACAACGCATCCATCCCGATGATTTGCCCTGGGTGGAGGCGCAAATGCAACAGTCTAGGGCCCAAGGGATAGACTTTAGTGCGGAGCATCGCGTGGTTTGGGAAGATGGTAGCTTGCACTGGATTGCAGCGTTTGGACGTTTTTATTACGATGCTGCCAATCAACCGATTCGGATGGCGGGGATGATTCAAGACATTACTGAGCGAAAGCAGATCACTGAAGCTTTGCAAATTAGTGAAGAGCGCCTACGTCTTACAACGGAAGCGGCAGATATTGGGATGTGGTTTTGGAACTTAGAAACCGATGAATTGTTGTGGACGACACGCTGTAAAGCCCTCTTTGGGCTAGGGCCGGATGTCGATATCAGCTACGAGCGC
Source organism: Stenomitos sp. (assembly GCA_036704065.1). Classification (GTDB taxonomy): domain Bacteria; phylum Cyanobacteriota; class Cyanobacteriia; order Thermosynechococcales; family Thermosynechococcaceae; genus JAAURS01. Next base: position 3,217 of record DATNQK010000517.1, on the reverse strand, counting down.
TTTTTGGCTGGAATTTATGTTGAGGATCGCGATCTTACCCATGCTGCGGTTAAGCAAGCGATTGAGACAAATAAAGAGTATGAAATTGAGTACCGTAGTGTTTGGCCTGATGGCACGCTGCATTGGATTGCTGCGAAGGGCCATGCTTTTTACGATGACCAAGGTAAGCCTGTCCGAATGATGGGTATTGCTCAGGATGTTACAGATCGCAAGCAAACTGAAGTTGCATTGCAAGATCGGGCCCGCGATCTCAGTCGCATCAATTTGCAACTGATGCAGGCAACTGCAATGCTCAATCGACGCAATCAAGAGCTGGATCAGTTTGCCCACATTGTTTCCCACGATCTCAAATCACCCCTGCGGGCGATCGCCAGTCTTTCGGTATGGATTGAAGAAGATTTAGTAGAAGAAGCGACGCCGGAGGTGAAACAGCATCTGGAATTAATGCAATCGCGCATTAGTCACATGAATACCCTCATTGATGGGCTGCTCACCTATGCCCGTATTGGCTACCAAGAGGCCCCTTGTGAAACCTTCGCTTTAAACGAGCTACTTGAAGAAGTGGTCACTTCTTTAGATGTGCCCCCTGACTTTACCGTTCAAATTCCGTCTAACCTTCCGGTGTTAAATACCCACCGACTTTTGCTGAGCCAAGTGCTGGCTAATTTGATTAGTAATGCGATCAAGCATCATGAGCGGCCTAATGGTCAGGTTCAAGTACGGGTGCGGCCCGGTATTGAGTCCTATGAATTTGAAGTAGCAGATGATGGGCCAGGGATTGCCCCAGATCATCGCGAGCATGTGTTTGATATTTTCCAGACTTTTTCGTCTTCCTCTAAGGACAGTACGGGAATTGGGTTAGCACTGGTGAAGAAAATCGTTGAGCGTGTGGGTGGCGAAATCCATTTGGAGTCTGAGTTGGGGCAAGGCACAACCTTTCGCTTCACTTGGCCCAATCTGAAAGAATGTGAGTCTGGTGTTGCAATCTAGTGGGCGTTGGTGGGTGTCTTTGGTGATGGTTTTTGCCGAAGTGGTGCCTTGTGCGATCGCTATGAGCAACCTCGATTTCGATGGGCTTTATTGCTATTGATACAGTGGGATGCAAAGAAGCGTAAATCCCCTGTTTCATTTCTTGTAACCATCTTGAGCCTGTTTGAATAGGGGATAGCATAGGGCGATAAGAAATCAAGGGATTTGGCAATGAAATCATGGCGCATTTTTTGGTGTGGCGTCTGTGCTGCCTTATTGGTGTGGGGATGGGCAGCACCGGCATGGGCATTTTGTGGTTTTTATGTGGCAAAGGCGGACACAACATTATTTAACAAAGCCTCGCAGGTGGCGATCGCCCGCGATGGGCAACGGACTGTAATCACGATGGCAAACGACGTGCAAGGCAATGTGAAAGACTTTGCCGTTGTGGTTCCCGTGCCAATGGTTCTGAAGCAGGAACAAGTTCATGTCGGCGATCCAAACATTCTGAAACGACTCGATGCATTTAGTGCGCCGCGTTTAGTGGAATATTTTGATGCCAATCCTTGCCAGCCGCCCATGCTGATGGATCGAGTTATGCCTATGGCACCTGCTGCTCAGGAAGCAGTCGGTGCTGCAAGGGCACGCTCTAACAGTGCGTTAGGCGTTACGGTAGAAGCGCAGTTTAGCGTTGGCGAATACGACATTGTGGTTCTTGGGGCCAAGGAGTCGAGTGGTCTTGAAACTTGGCTAGTGCAAAATGGCTATAAAATACCACGCGGCGCAGCGCCTTTGTTCCGGCCCTATATTCGCCAAAATATGAAATTCTTTGTGGCTAAGGTGAACCTCAAAGAGTTTAATAAGTCTGGATTTGAATTTTTGCGCCCCATTCAAATGGCTTACGAATCGCCTAAATTTATGCTACCGATTCGCTTGGGCATGATTAATGCGGGTACTGCTCAGGATTTGGTGGTTTATATTCTTTCCCCGAAAGGTCAAGCAGAAACGGTTAACTACCGAACGGTGAATGTGCCCTCTGATGTCAATGTGCCGCTGTTTGTGAAAGACGAGTTTGCCAAGGTTTATCCGGCAGCGTTCGAAACGGCCTATACCCGCGAAGGTCGCAATGTGGTCTTTCGGGAATATGCATGGGATATGGGCAACTGCGATCCCTGTTCTGCTGACCCACTGTCTCCAGATGAGTTACGCAAGGCAGGCGTGTTTTGGCTAGATGATCAGCCTCAGCCAAGTTCTGGTGGGCGATTTGCGCCACCCTGGATGAGTAATCGGGTGTTCATTACGCGGCTACATGTCCGATATACCCGCGATAAATTCCCAGAAGATTTGATCTTTCAAGAAACCGATAATCAACAATCGTTCCAGGGACGCTATATCCTTACCCATCCGTATAAGGGAGAGGCCAATTGTCCCAGTGGCAGACAATATGTGCGATCGCTGCCAGCACGCTTTGAAAAAGAAGCGCAAACCCTTGCTCGGTTAACAGGCTGGAATATTCAAGAGATTCGTCAAAAGATGAATTTGCTACAGCCTCGTCCTGAGCAATGGTGGAAGAAACTGTGGAATTCTGTGTTTGATCGGCAATTTGCTTAGGTTCCAATTCGCAACTTGTCTGCTTATTTCTTGGGTTGAGCCAAAATCCCTCTTCTTTTGGAGAGGGATTTTGATTAGAGTCTTTCTGGGAGGGTGCAGATGGAACGAGCTTTAAAGTGTTACTTCCGTTGTTGTCCAAGGAATTGTGACTCGAAAGGTGGTTCCTACGCCTACCTCGCTCTGAACCTGAATGTTACCGCCATGGCGTTCTAAGCATTTTTTGACTACAGCTAGTCCTAGTCCGGTTCCAGGCAAGGTACCAACATTCTCGCCGCGATGAAAGGAGTCGTACAGATACTGTTGATCTGCGGCGGGAATGCCAATGCCGCGATCGCTGACTTTAAAGACGGTTTTGCCGACGCTACATTCCACCCGTAGCCCAATTTCGCTTTCCTCGGGCGAGTATTTTGCGGCGTTGAGCAGTAGGTTGATCAAAATTGCCCGCAGGAGTTTTTCATCCAGGAGCGCTACGTTATCAGATCCCTCGATGTGGAGCTTGATAAAAGGAGCTGTGTTTAAGTTGCCTTTGACTTCGTCAATCAAGCGATCGCAAAATTCAGGAATATCTAACGGCTGTGGATTAAATTCCAATTTGCCTGCTTCTGCCCGACTGAGGGTGAGCATATCGACGAGTAAT
>DATNQK010000516.1:0-9185 GCA_036704065.1 Stenomitos sp. | reverse complement strand
GCCAAATTTAAGTAAACAGCCCCTAAGCACTTTTGCTTGAGAGATAGCATTGCGGCTGTCGAATCATCTGCAAAATTTTTCTCGACTACAATGCGGTAGCTGCGTTCCATCGCTTCCCAGTTTCGCGAAGCGCTACCTGGTCGTTGGCGATAGTAAACTAAGGGTTCCTTAATCAGTCTGAAGTCGTAGCGTTTTGCCATCCTGAGCCACAAATCCCAGTCCTCTACAAAGGAGCGAAGGTTGCGATCAAAGTTTCCGACCTCCTCAAAGCAAGCGCGGCGAATCAGTGGCACACTACCACACCCCACCATATTGAACTCTAAAAGCCGTTCCCAAACCTTACCTTCGTCTTGAGCACTAAAGAAGCGGCCTGTGGGTTGCCCGTGTTCATCAACTAAGGCCGTCCAAGTGTAGATTAATCCGGCATTGGGTGAGGCATCTAACAACTCAACCTGCTTTGCCAATTTGCTGGGGTGCCAGAGATCATCTGCATCCAACAAAGCGATATATTCGCCCTTTGCGTGCAGAATGCCAGTATTGCGCGCTCCTGATAGTCCCTGATTTTCCTGCGTAATCAGCGACACCTTAGGGTGATTAAAATGTGTGACCCACTCTCCCGTACCATCCGTGCTGCCATCGTTGACGATAATGACTTCATAGTCGTCGTAGGTTTGCTGCAATGCATTGGTCAGGGTTTCGGGCAGATACTGCATTGCATTGTACGCAGGAATCACAATTGACACTTTAGGCATGCATTCTTCACCCAATTCAAATCTGTTGATACAACTGCGTTATTTCTGCGCAACCAGAATAACGCCTAAAAGCGCGCGGAACGGTAAAAAATTGGCGATTTGATAGCGGATGGAGAATGGAAGACGACTTAAACTCCACTCGCACAGCAGTGTTAATGTCCGAGGCACACGCGCATACACGCCTTTGCCGCCCATGTAGGTCGTCACGTTAGCAAAGCCTACCTGCAAGAACAGATCAATTAACTCTTGGTTGGTGTATTCCTGTAAGTGAAATCCTGTAGCGACAGGATCAAAGTATTTCGATACATCATGGGGACCAGCGAGACGGTTTGGGGTAATGCAGATATATACGCCGCCTGGTTGGAGACATTGATATAGATCTTTGAGCTGATCGTAAGCATCTTCTGGGTGCAGATGCTCCATTAGTTGGTTGCTGTAAGCCACAGAAACGGAATTTTCGTCAACCGGAACATCACATCCATTGGAGATGATGAGTTCAAAGTTAGACGGCAAATTGGCGTTTTTTGTAATTTCCCGAGAAACGTCAACAGCATAGACTTTCTGCACTGTTTTCGCGACTTCAAAGGAAAATTGACAGTCCCCAGGCCCGACTTCTAAGAACACAGTATCTGGCTTCAGATAGGGTTTTACTAACCGCATCTTGCGATTAATTTCAGCTTGGGATGCCGCTTGATCTTGCTTACGAGTTAATTGGGGATGATGTGGGGTATTTTGAAACAGTTGATCGTATAGGGATGTATACAACTGTTGACGTTCTGACTTGTTAGCGTGGCGTAGTTGGCTAGCAAGATCCTTTTCTAAAATGTAGTGTTCAGTAATTTGTGATATTGTTCTTGGATCGTCAGATGGAATTTTTATTTGAAGCTTCATAGATAGAGGAGTTTTCTGAACACTAAAACCTTAATAATAAATATGCTCAAGCTTATTAGGTATATATCATCTTACTGGAATTAGGTTTTAAGTGGACATTTTCTTTAAATGCGATGCCTAAAACGATTAAACTCGGCCAGTATAGATAAGCTAATCCATCAATGTTGTCCTCAAAGGAAAAAATGATCAGAATGATCAAAATGCTGAGTCCGACGACTGCATGTTTATGGGTACCTAATTTTGTGAGTAGGTCAAAAAAGCTCCAAGCAAAGGCGATCGCCAAAGGCAAAGCCCCTACTATGCCGTGTGCGTAAAGGAGCCCCAGCCAAGTATGGTGTGAGCCGATACCGCGAAAGCCGACTGAGGCAGGGCCATTTTCTGAAAAAGTTCCATGTCCCCAAATCGGGGCATCTTGACGCCATGCATTCATCGCCAACTGTTGAATTGCCTCCCGTGCCCTTGTCGATCCACTACGAAATTGACGAACGGAGAGGATAATTGCATCGATTTTTTCTTTTAAAGACGAATAAAAAACTGCACTTCCAAAAAATATTCCAGATAAGGTGAATTGCAGCCAAGATTTAGTTACGTTGGACAGCACCCAAGTCGTGGGTATGATCACAATCAAACAAAAGATGGCCATCCTAGAGATAGAGCCAAATGTCAACGCAGCGGCACCTGCCATGCCCAAAACTTTGAGTTTTTTATTGGTCTCTTGCAGGCATAAACAGAAAAACAAATCTCCTACTAATCCCAGCGCTGGAGGCCAAGGCGCAATCATCTGCAAGCGCTTTTCAGTAACATCTAAGGTGGAACCAAAGACTTTTACAACATAAAAAATAACGCCACCCCCAAACTTTGATAGGGGAGAGACAAAGCCATAGTCATAGGCATTAAATAGGTAGTAACAAGCCGTGAAGATCGGGACTAAGATCAGGCTTTGAATGCAAAATATGCACACTGCTCGGTAAATCAGTTGGGGTCTAATGTTTAGATGCCCGATGACTGGAAAAATTGCCATTAAGGCCCAGGTTCTAAACCAACGGTTCACCAGTGTGAATATAATTTTGCTCAGTGGCAAGTCAAAGTCGATCCCACCAATCACGGCGGCAAAAGCCACAATACTCATGCAACCTAACCAGACCCATGCAGGTGCAGAAAGCTCAATGCGATCGTCATAGGGCGTATCGTCGGTCTGGTTCCACCACTGTTTTATTAAGTAGAAAAAAAGGTAGGCCGCCAGTAATGGCGCAAATAGGTACAGGCCCCCAATGTAGTAAATGGGGTAGGTGCCAAGAATATAAAACCAGATCAGTTTTTCGGGCAGATTTTGGGGCTTCATACCAATGCTTTAAGAGGAGTGCCCCGGCAAGGATGGGTAGGTTGTGCTGGCTTGCAAGGCAGGGCTAGGCATGATGTTAAATTCGCCCTGTGCCTTTTGCATCCGAAGGCGGTACAGTCTGCGATCGCGCCACCACAAGGTTGCCAGGCCTGAGCAAAGCAGGATCGAAGCAAACGTGGTCCCTGCGAGTGTGGGTACAATTTTAGGCGAGCTGGGTAACTTGGGCCGATTGGGCTGTGTGCGAACCGTGACCTGAGGATAAGCTGCTGAAAAACTCGATTTGGTTAAGTCTAATTTGCCTAGCGTAGAGGTGAAAATAGCCTCAGCAATTTGAACATCCCGCTCTAAATTAACCAAAATCGACTTTTTCTTAGACAGGGTGGTCATCATACCTTCCAGCCTTTCAATCTGCTGATCCAAGGCGGCTGACTGTCCTTTAAAGCCTTCTTGTTCTCCGCGTAATGTGATCATTTTTTGGAACAAATCACTGCGCTGGGTATCAGTGCTGATGCCATTGCTCACGTTGATTTGCTTCAGGGTTGCTTCATCAACGGCGTGGCCCAACAATTGTTGACCCCGTTGCAGCATCCGGGTACGAGCGGCACTATTTTCTTCTGCTTTATCGACGACCCGTGGGTGGGTGGTGGAGTAGGCCGATTCTAAATTGCTTAGTTCTGCACTGGTTTTGCTATACCCCAGCAAATACTGCTGGAATAACGCATCCGACTGAAGTACAAAAGCATCAGCCGCTTGGGGGGTCGACAATCCAAGACTTGAGGACAACTGCTGGAGCTGATTGGCGGAGTCCTCCATTTGGCCGACAATTTCGGCTCTCTGTCGTCGCAGGGCTTCAATGTTGGTGGATAGATCCCGCAACTGATCGCCAGAGTCTAACCCAGACTGAACTTTGTAGTCTGACAATCGCTGCTGTGTGACTCGCAGTCTCTCCGAGGCGGCATCAAGGGCAGCCTTTAAGTTTTTATTCTGTTGCGCTAGCTCTTGCTTGCGTAAGGTATTGAGTTTGGCATCGAAGGCTTCTTGAAATGCGATCGCCCGTTGCTGAGCTTCACGAGGACTGGGTCCTGTAACGGCAAGCTTCATCAAAGTTGTATTGGCAACCACCTCTACCCTGGGCGGATCAAATTCATCTGTTGGAATCTGCAATCGCTTTGCCGTCGCCAACGAGATCTCCGAACCTTGTAATAGGTCTTTGTAATTTGAGCGAGGATCTGCAACCAAGTAATTACTATAAGGGGAATCGCTAGACTGAGCGGCTCGCCCCACCCCTGGCACTTCTAGAACCGTGTCTGAGCGCGCAGCGGGTAGATCCAACGTCCAACTACTGGTATAAGACGGCTTTTTAAGGACTAAAAAGCTAATTGAAAGGGCCCAAAGCAGTCCATTGATTAATATGCCTAGAATGAGGTATTTCTTCCATAGTCCTGGAGATTCCTCGTTTAAGGGCTTAAATTCTAAAGATTCTGCATTCAAGGTACCCAATGAGGCCTCAGCCAATGGGGGCACAGTTTGAGGGTGTGGGGAACGAGCAGGTGTGGATAGTTCCGTCGACTCGGCTAAGGTGCTTTCGTAGGTGGAGCCAAAGGAGGTTAAAGCCTCGGACAGTGGCGGTGTGACTTTACCCTTGCCATTCCCATTCCCATTCCCATTCCCATTTCCATTACTGCTGCCATTCCCATTCCCATTACCGTTGGAGGAATAAAGCTGAGCTTCGTCAAGGTAAGGCTTAAGAGGATCATTGGTTTCTGCCGTATCTTTTGCGACCACCTTGCCGAGCAGACCAGGGCCATATTGGGGATAGCCCAGTTGCACAAATCGAATTGCAGCGCGTAACTCTTGAGGGGGCGTATTTTTGAGCAAATAGCCCATAGCGCCAGCATGGGTCGATTTGGCAATCAGTGCTTCATCATCGTGCATGCTGAGCACTAACACTTTGACATGGGAAAAGCGTTGGCTGATAACTTGCGTTGCGCTGACTCCATCTAGCCCTGGCATTTCCATATCGATCAGGACAACATCCGGTTTAAGATAGCTGACCTGCTCAATTGCAGTATGACCATCGCTCGCCGTCCCAATGACTTGGAGATCGGGAGCAGACTCCAAGATGATTCTAAGATTTTCGCGGATTGTTTTTTGGTCATCCACTAATAAAATGCGAATCATAAATCACTCTCTGCGCGGAGATCTGGAATTGCTCTAGAAGCCATAGTTTTCAAGCGGCATCAAGCCCTCTTTCAAGTTGTCTAATCAACAGTCATCTTTTATATTCGAACCCTCAGGTTATTCTTCAAAATTTGACGCTACGCCAACTTCTGCAATCTCTTGAGGGGGATTTACTGATGACTGCATGCTGCTGACATTGCACTTCATCTCATCCACTATATCCTCTAACCTAGGAACCACAAGTTGAGGCATACTTTCGTCCAAAAGCGGACGTTTAGCTGAACGATGGGGTGTGCCATAAATCTCCAGCATTTCTGAGACGACCCGTTGCCATCCGTAGTTCAGTCGGATTTCTACTTGGGCTTTTTCTGCCATTGCATTCATCTGTTCTGGGTGTGATAACGCCCACTGTATTGATTCACTTAGGGAATTTAAGTTTCCCCGTTTAAACAGCAGACCTTTATCGGGGTTCAATAATTCGCAATGGGGAGCAATGTCGCTGGCAATGATTGCTTTGCGCTCTCGCATGGCTTCTAAAAGTGCCAAAGGAGAGCCTTCTAAGTTAGAGGGCAATACAAATAACCCAGCCCCACGCACAACTTCGGCTAAGCGAGAACCGCGCAGTTCCCCAGTAAAAATAATGTTTGGATTGTAGGAGGCTAAACGATACAGTTTTGAAGTGAACGCCGACGAGCCACCCTTGCCCCCTACGAGCACCAATTTCCAGTTGCTTTGGCGTAGGGATTGAAAGGCTTGAATTAATAAATCAGGACACTTTTCAGGGACTAATCGACCTAAAAATACAATGTAGCGTCCGGGTTCAACCCCTAAAGATTTAGCGAAAGAGAACCGAGGATCTGATGGCAGATAAGCAGCCGGTGCATTCGGCAGTATTGTCGTAGACCGCTGATAGGTTTTTGTAAAGTAGCGTTGTAGGTCTGCAGAAACGACGATGATCTCATCTGCGAATCGTACTGCTGTCCGTTCTCCAAGTTGGATCAAATTTCTAGAGAATGGCCCCCATTTTTCTCGGCTCCAATCTAAGCCATGGCAGGTGAGTACAACTTTTGTGTGGGCAGCAAGCTTTGGAATTGCACTAAACAGCCCTGGCCCCAAGGCATGAAAGTGGACAACATCGTATTGCTTGAGGCGGGTCAGTAGCGCAGCCAATCCCGAACTGACAAATGTATCGATGCCATTGATGCCTAGGCTAGGGAGAACGGTGACATTAACGCCACGAAAATTGTATTGCTCAAACCAAGAAGAGCCGGTGTAGGAAGCCTGAGCAAATAAATCGACGGTGTGGCCTTCTTCCGCAATCCTCGGATATATCTCTGCACAATGATGCTCAATACCCCCTTGTTTGGGGGGTAGCCCTTTTGCGCCGACGACTGCAATTCTCATGAAGCATTTTCCCTCGAACCACCATAGACAAAAGAGACCCCCGTGCTCTCTCAACTTTCTTTCAACAAAAGCTGAAGACTTGAAAAACAATTCGACTTAGTCTGGCTATAAAAATATCGAACGCAAAAATATTGCTTATTCTATAAGAAAAAATTTTTAATTTTTATTTATGTCTGCATATACAAAGCCTTGTTTTTATATTCGCTTAATTGTTAATTGAAGTTAGTTGATAAGCTCACTTTGTATCTGTTTGATGGCTTTAGGAACTATCTTGTGCTGCTTCAGCTGAAAACAAGCAAGATATTAAGCCACATAAGGACTTTAAGTACTACTGTTGGTTACTCATTAAAAGTTTGACATTTGCCCCCACTTGATTTAACCCTATTTTAATGATCGATTTTGAACTGCCCGTCTAGTAAAGCCCCTTAATGCTAGACCAAGGACTTCATGAATGACAAGAGGCGAGAGTCAAAGTTATTCGCTTAGCCATTCATTGTTTTTAGATTACTTGGATTTAATGTTTTAAGTATTATTGAAACTTTCCATTTTGTCCATACAGTTGATTCGGATTCCCCTGGCGATGGCGCTAAAGTCTTTGCTGGGTAATCCTTTTGGATATTGATGGGGGGTGGATTGTAGCGTCTGATCTGTCTTGTGTACCGGATGGTTTTGGTCGCTTGAGCAACTTTATGACGATGGTATTTTGTCTGTTTTTACAGGCTGACTATGGATAAGAAACCGTTCAACTCAAGGCAGATTCTTTCCACCTAGAGTACATGCGTTCATACATTTCTTCCACGACTACCTGTGCGTAAAAAGGCTGAGCTGTCTCCTGACATGCTTGAGTTGTAAAAAGTTCCGGTTGAGATAATAGGGTTTGTAATGCCTGCGCGATCGCATTTGGCGTGCGTTCTTTGCAGACCAATCCACTGCCGGGCTGCAAAAATTTTGGGGTTTCACCACAGTCGGTTGTGACGACAGGTGTCCCTGAGGCCAAGGCTTCTAAAACAACCAGGGGCAACCCTTCATAGGCACTGGTTAATATAACGGCACTTGATAATCGATGGAGTTCCGCTAACTGTGGCAGTGCAACTGACCCCAAGAGTGAGACCTTTTCTTGCACTCCTAAAGCATTAATCTCTGTTTTCATGGCTGGCATGAGTTCACCTTCTCCTGCCACGAGTAAATGTGTGTGAGGCTCTTTGAGGGCTGCGAAGGCCTGAAGCAGCAATAATGGGTCTTTCTGGGGGTGTAAACGCCCAGCAAATAGCAAAAACCGTGTTTCTGGGGGTAAACCCATTTGTAGGGCAAATTGTTGACGTTGGTGTTGGCGTTCTAACGGAGACTCGGCATAAAAGAGTTCATGATCGACGATGTTGCGTACCAATTGAATCCGATCTGCCCAGCGTGGATATTGCTGTCGGTAAAACTCAACCGCATCGGAATTGCAAGATAAAACGTTTTGGAATTGTCCTAATACCCATTTTTCTAAGGCAAAGTAGACCTGTGGAAACCGTCGCCATAGAATTGCATTTTTGTTGCCGCTGGCATTATTGATTTGCTGGTGGATATCGTTATGAATAAATAGAATTTTATCGCCAGCCCAGCGACGGGTCATTAAGGTTGGTTCCAGGCGATGAAAATGCATGAAATCGGAGGACAAATTTTTGCCCCATAGGGCTAAGGTATATCGCACCGAAGTCGGAATAATTTTGCGGACGTTATCGTCTTGAACGCGAAACAGTGGCATGAACTGAAGCGAACGGCCTTCTAGCTCGGCGTCGTGCCAGCGTCCTAGGGCTTGTTTGGCATCTACACTGGTTCCTACCAAGCGCACATTAAACGTGGGTGGTGCGTATTTGATGTAGTACCGAATCAGGGTTTGAATGCCACCGATGGTGGATTGCCAAGGATTGAATTGATAAAAGATGGTGACAGTGGGCTTGCGCGCCATTCTGTAAGGTTCCCGCGTTAATACGACATCGGCGACGCTTTAGCTGCCGCTTGGCCAGTGTAACTTAGCCCTTAGGATTTGAGGAGAGTAAAAATCCGAATCTGCTTCGTAGCCTGGATGGCTGACCGCTAAAATAGCCACAATCGATAATAATCTGGAGGGCTGCGGTTAAGTACCTTGGTTTAGTCGTGATCGCTTTGTCGGTTTTTGTTGGAGGGCAGATCGTCTGAGTCTGACCCAGTATTTGTGTAGGTGGAGTTGCAGGAGAGCGGTGCCATGTATTACGGGCCAAATCTTTTAATGCCGCCAACGATCCTATCGGTCAGCGGGATTACGCGTTACTTACAGACCCTAATTGAGCAGGATAGCCAACTGGTTCAAGTTTGGTTGACCGGTGAGGTTTCGAATGCGTATCGCCATCGGAGCGGTCTGTTTTTTACGCTGCAAGATTCAGATGAAGATGCAATGGTGCAATGTGTGATCTGGAATGCGTACCTCGACAAGTTGGCGATGGTGCCTGAGTCGGGTGAGCAAGTGATTGTGTTGGGTCGGATTCGCCTCTATCCCCAACGCGGACAGTATCAGTTGACGGTATGGCAAATTCTCCCTGCTGGGGAAGGATTGCGATCGCTGCGCTATCAACAGTTGCGTCAACGCTTAG
>DATNQK010000515.1:0-1961 GCA_036704065.1 Stenomitos sp. | reverse complement strand
TTTGACACTGACTGGGGTCTGCTCCCAATCTGCTTCACTCACACCCGCTAGGTTCAGATAGTCTTGACTTTCCATAGCCGTAGGCTAGCAGTTTTGGGGAGCTTGTGGAAGTCCACTTTTATCTACCTATGGTCGCGTACCGTTGATCTTTCCGCTTTTTCGCCGGATATCTCGCCACTCACACTTCCTATTGGTGCACTTCCAACTCTAAACGCTTTGACTGATGAAGTCTTTTTTGCTATAGATGACTTTGTAAAACCTTATGCTTATGGTCATGAATGGGTGTTACGAAATACTGCAACAAATGAAGTTATAAAAAACCGTCGAATGTTATCTGGGGCACCCGCAGGTCAACCACTTTCTGATAACCGATCTTTGGCTGAAGTTGGTGTCAAACCTGGAACCACCCTTGATGCAATTCCGGTAGCAAAAAGGAGGAGGTAAAGGCGCGGTCTAACATTTCATTGCACCGGAACGGAGGTTTACGCTATCGATTATGATACAAAGTGTACCGCCGTCCGGTGAATTCAAAGCCGTTAGACCGCTAAATCTCGGTTGGAATGAGGTTGCTGTATTATCTGTCTAGGTTTAAGATTGATTTACCCTGGTTTTTTTGGTAAAAACTATTAATCTAGTTTGTGAAACTCAGCTTTCGGGGTTTAATTAAACCAATACAGTGAGCGCCTGACATTGTGCCTTTAAGAATAGAAAGATATGTAAGTTTATTAATTGATTGAAGGTGATGAATGACTGATCCAATTGTAACAGTGGCAGCAACTGAGATCCTCAAGCTTGCCTTCAATGAGTTTATCAAAACTAGTGCTGGTGAAACTGCAAAAAAAATGACGGGTGAAGCTTTGACTAAAGCAGGTGAACTGCGGCAGAAGGTCGTGTCATGGTTTCAAGACAAGCAAGACGTAAAGGCAGCAAAGGCAATTGCTGCAATCCGAGAGCAAGGTTCTCTAGAAGCACTGAACAAGCTAACTACTTATTTAGATGACGAAATGCAAGCGGAGCCAGCTTTTGCTCAAGACTTGCAGCAAGCTGCTCAACAAATTGTTAGTATTCATTCCCAAAATGCTTCTAATCGACGATACAACAACTTCGGACGAGACATGATTAACATTGAGCATATTCAGGGCAATCCTAGAATTGGTGGCTCATAAGTATGACTCGTCAATATAATAACTATGGGCGTGATCAATTTAATATTGAAAATCTTCATCTTGCTCCATCAGCTAGTGGACAGGATCTACTGAAGCAAGGAATCCAATTATTAAGTCATCGAAATTACAGAGAAGCTATTGGTATATTGAGTGATGCAATAATTACTGATCCTTCATTGTCGGAGGGTCACTATTACTTGGCAATTGCTTTATTAAGTGGTAAAAAACCTCGAAAAATTGATGAGTGGACGCTTAAAGATATTGAAGAAAAATTGAATGTAGCAATTTATAGAGATTCTAATCCCGCAAGATGTTACACCCTCTGGGCAATTATCAAGCATGGCTTCTATACTATGAATGGATTCATAGAAAATCCACCTACCTCTTCTCAACTTTCCAGCTTGGGTGAATCTATTAATGAAAAAGATGCAAGGGAGATTCTTTACCACATCAATGATCCTTCAAACTCTTACTGGCTCCGTTTACACAACAAATTTGGAAATGCTCATTAGAAAGGATAAATCATTTACATGACTACTTCTCTTGCTCGTTCTGAAGCAGTACGCAAATATTTTACCAAAACCCCGATTAAACCTGATGATCCAGATTATTCGAGCAAACAGACTAAAATGGGTTTTGGAGGAGGTTTACTATTTCTAGGGCGTGTTTTAAAACCTAGAACTAACTCATCAGAGCCAAAGGAGGATACTAGCAATGGTGAGCATAGCAAGATAGTTCTTTGCCCGTTTCTCATAACGCGTGGCAATGCGTCTACACTGCTTCAAGCGATTGAGC
>DATNQK010000514.1:0-2890 GCA_036704065.1 Stenomitos sp. | reverse complement strand
AATCAGCGATCATCAGTTGCCGTTTCTGTGCCTGGAGGGACTTAACTTGTTGCTGTAATTCAAGCTTTTCAGCAAGAGTCTTCCCCTGTTTAGCCTTGCTTTTGAGCCGATTGATTTGTTGCTCAAGTTTTTCAAGATTTGTCGGTTCAGGAGCTTTGTCTAGAACCTTTACTGCTCCTCCAAGGGCAAAAGGGTGGACTTGTATCCACACTCTTTCGCTTTTGGGGAAACGGAAAGTTTTGAGGAATGATGGCCCTCCTTGGTTGCGCACCTGTTGAAGCAGATGCTTTTGAGCATCAAGTTGATAGGGGTAACGGCTTGATAACCAGCACTCGCTAAGTTCTTGTTTCCACTGCTTCCCCCAGAAGGCTTTGGCGGATTCCAGTGCTGCAAGTTGTTCAGGATTTGGCTTGTACATTTTTGAATGTCTCCTGGCAGATTGGGCAAAGTCGAGGTGCGTTTTTCAGGTTTTTTAGCTGGCGCTCTAGAGAGCGATTTCCCTCCCAAATTCGAGCCAGCTCTAGCTGGATGCCTGCCGCGATCGCAGCCTTAGTGAGTGCGGCACCCGTTCCTTGCTGGTGCTGCCGAATTCGTCGTTCAACCGAAGTTTTCGCAAACCCGATGTAATGCCTCGCGTGGTGCAGAGGCGGATTAAAGTGAAGTAAATAAACGAAAGACACAAGTGCTGTCCTCCAAACTTTTCAAGCTTTGCAACAGTTTTCAGCCTTGCTGGGCATCGGAATCTCTCCGGTGGCTCCAGCATCAGGAGTGTGGCTTGCCGCTTCTTATCCGACCGTCGTATTGCTTTTGTATTTCTATTTTACAATTGTTTTATAGAAACATCAAGCTTTTTGAGCCATTTTGGTGGTTTCCTCTGCTTTTTGAGTGCAAAATGTTGAGCCAAGACAAGGGACGTGGAATACCGCAGCGAAGCGAGGATATGCCGCGAAAGCCCTTGTCGAGCCCAAGTGCGCTAAGCTATCAGGCTCTGCTGGGGGCTGTTCCAGTAGCGGCGTAGTGCAGGGTTTTTCTCGCAACAGCCCCCAGCGGATGCCCAGCGGCGAGCGCTTTTCTTCTGATGCAAAGTTCAGCGAGCTTTGACCTGTGGCAGCTCGTCCCATCGCGTCGTGTATCGTGGCGATCGCCTCTCTTGCTTCATGCTCCAGGTTTGCTTGAGTCCGGCTGCTGCAAAGCGGATGGCACCCTTTCCAAACTGCTGGTTGATGCTGTCAATGACTTGCATGAGTGCATCGGACTTACTTGTAGCTGGCGCATCCCATAGGCTGAGTTGCCGTTCGCTTTTGGGTCGCAGTCCTAGCAGAATTACCCCTGCCTTGGCGTAGCGCTCCCCCGGTCTGTAAATGCGCTCACAACCTTTAAGAGCGAAGTGCAATACTTCTGGCGTACTGTCCGAGCTGCTGGGCAAAGATAGCGTGATGCTGTTGCCGTAATAGGTTTGCTCAAAATGGCTCGTGCGGACAAATATCTGTAGCGCATCTGTTGTCAGTTCAAAGCGTCGCAGTTTTTCGCAAGCTCGGCTAGTGTAAGTTGCCACAGCCTCTTTGAGTTCACTGAGTTCAGTCACTTTCTGGCTAAATGATCGCGAGACGGTGATGGTCTTTTTTGTGGGTGGGCTTAACTCTAGCTCAAAACACCGCTGGCCTCGTAGCTCCAAGACCAGGCGTTGCATCACTACCCCATAGCGCTGCTTTATCCAGTTGAGGTTGGCATTTCTCAAATCCAGTGCTGTTTCAATGCCGTATGCTGGCAATGATTTGCTGTGACTACGCCCAATGCCCCAAATATCTGCAATCGGGGTTGCTGCCAAGATTTCGGTGTATTGCTCAGGCAGCAAAAACACACCTTGGGCATCCTTCTTGGCCAGATCACCCGCAACCTTGGCGAGAACCTTTGTCGGCGCAATGCCAATTGATACCGGAATCCCCGTCCACTTATGGACGGTGGCTTTGATATTCAACCCATGCTTAAAAAAGTCGAGCTGCCGGAAGTTATCAAGCGACAGGAATGCCTCATCAATCGAGTAGATCTCTAACTCTGGAGTGAACTGAGCGAGGGCTTGCATCACCCTTTGGCTCATGTCCCCATACAAGCTGTAATTTGAGCTAAAGACCTGTACGTGGTGCTGTTTAATGAGGTGCTGAATCTTGAATAGCGGCTCACCCATTGGGATGCCGATTCTCTTGGCTTCAAGCGATCGCGCCACAACCGCACCATCGTTGTTGGACAACACAATGACGGGTTTCCCCTGCAAATGAGGTGCAAATACAACCTCACATGATGCGTAGAAAGAGTTGCAATCGCACAGTGCAAGCATCTCAGCAGGCCAAACAGAGATGCTGAGGTTCTGCCATTGATTGAGACAAGTGCAAGCTGGCTCTAGAGATATCGAGCAAAACGAATGAATCCATCGCAATCAGCAGTTAAATGATTAATGTACGGAAATCATAGTAGCTGAACTGGACGGATTTTTATAGCTTTACTGGCTGATGCTCTAGCACAAATACACGCTGTAGGCGATCCAGATCCGCTCTGTGCTAGTTGGAGCTGCAAAAAACATTGCAGCCGCTTCGGTGCTCCATACAAAAGAGCCTTTAATTTCTTCTCTAACAATCATTGCCTTGGGTGACTGATTCTGCTTTTCTCCACGGTAGAGCCTTAAATCTAAGCGGTAAGGCCACAGACTGTTATCTGATTTCCCTTTTTGAAAGCTAAAAACAATCTCCCATTCCTTGGCCCAAGGGGATGGTTCGGGTGAGACAATCCGAAATATTGAAGTTTGCTTGTCTTCAAACAGCCACTTCCCTTGAGAATTTGACTGAATAGGCTGGTAAAACTCTTTTTCGGGAAGCTTAGCGATCACCTTGAGTTG
>DATNQK010000513.1:0-4237 GCA_036704065.1 Stenomitos sp. | reverse complement strand
ATCCGCAACTGGTTATCGTCAAGGCTTAAGAAAAACCGAGTGCTACCTGGGTCACCTTGTCGGGCGGCACGGCCTCTCAGCTGGTTATCAACGCGTCGCGACTCGTGGCGCTCTGTTCCGATGACATGCAAGCCACCTAGCTCCACAACTTCGTTGTGTTCTTGGCTGGTGAAGACTTCATATTCTGCACGAACCGTATTGTAAGCATCCCGCAGCTTCTGAACCACTTCATCGTCCGTGGGGGCTTTTTCAGCGGCGATCGCCAGCAACTCTTCCGCTTGCAGTTCTGGCAAACTTTGCTCACCATATTTCTTCACTGCAAAATCGACCGCAGCCTTTAACAAGGTTTCGGTTTCAGACGAAATTTCCGTGGGGAAAATATCGGGGGCCACTTTCCAGGTTTTGCGTAGCGTTCCTGTCGGCGCTGCCTCTACATTGGGGTCAAACCCTTGAGGACGCGTTTCACGCTGGGGCATGCTGAACTCAATCACACCCATTGGATCGCCAGACTCAGGCAAAACAATCCGGGGCATTAAATACTCGCGTGCCTTTAGACGCGCCATATAGTCGGCGTTCCCACCCAAGATAATATCGGTTCCACGACCTGCCATGTTTGTGGCGATCGTCACCGCACCCCTGCGGCCTGCTTGGGCCACAATCTCAGACTCTCGCTCAACGTTTTCGGGTTTAGCATTGAGCAAATTGTGGGGGATATTTTGTTGCAGTAACAGCCGAGACAGCACTTCTGATTTTTCGACGCTGGTTGTTCCCACCAACACCGGACGACCCATTTCATGCATCTGAGCACACTCTTGGGCAACCGCAACCCACTTGGCATTTTCAGTTTTGTACACCACATCCGCCAAATCTTGACGTCGATTGATGCGGTTTGTGGGAACAAGCGTGACTTCTAACTTATAAATCTTCTCGAACTCGGTTTCTTCCGTTTTCGCAGTGCCCGTCATTCCTGCGAGTTTTGGATACAGCAGAAATAAGTTTTGATAGGTAATGCTAGCCAGAGTCTGGGTTTCATTTTGAATTTCTACGCCCTCTTTGGCTTCAATGGCCTGGTGCAACCCATCACTCCAACGACGGCCTACCATAATTCGGCCCGTGAATTCATCCACAATCACGATCTCGTTATCGCGAATGATGTAATTCACATCTTTGATGAACAATTCCTTGGCCTTGATGGCATTGAAAACATAATGCGCCCAAGGATCTTGCGGATCGTAAAGGTCTTCTACACCCAAAATCTGTTCTGCGGCAATAAAGCCCTCATCGGTCAAGATAACGTTCCGAGCCTTTTCATCAACCTCGTAGTGTTCTTCTACCCGTAAGCCTTGAGCCACGCGATCCGCTTCTAAATATTTTTCAGTTGGGCGTTCAACTTGACCCGAAATAATTAAAGGCGTGCGCGCCTCGTCAATCAAAACCGAATCGACTTCGTCAATGACGCAATAGTTAAAGGGTCGCTGTACCACTTCTTCCATCGAGGTGGCCATGTTATCGCGCAGATAGTCGAACCCAATTTCACTATTGGTGGCATAGGTAATGTCGCAGGCATAGTTTTTCTGCCGCTCTACCGGGGTCATCGACTGCTGAATCAACCCGACACTTAACCCTAAAAATCGGTGAATTTGACCCATCCATTCAGCATCGCGGCGAGCCAAATAGTCGTTCACGGTAATCACGTGCACGCCTTTGCCGCTTAATGCATTGAGGTAGGCAGGCAACGTAGATACCAACGTTTTACCTTCACCTGTTTTCATCTCGGCAATCTGGCCATCATGCAAGATCATGCCGCCCAACATTTGCACATCGAAATGTCGCAGACCCAGTACGCGTCGAGAAGCTTCCCGCACTGCAGCAAACGCTTCGGGCAACAAATCATCAAGCGTTTCTCCCTTGGTCAGCCGTTGCTTAAATTCAGCGGTTTTAGCTTGCAGCTCCTGGTCAGAGAGCTTCTGGAGCTCCTCTTCCAAGAGATTAATTTCTACAACATCGGGCTGATATTTCTTGAGTTTGCGCTTGTTCGGATCGCCCAGTAACGTTTTCAACATGATGATTCAAAGAGTCAAATCTGGATGTCTACCAAAGATCAATTTTGGCTTCTTGCAGAGTGCAACCAAAGACTACGCAACAAGAGTTGTCGAGACTTTTATGGTCAAGCGCTGTCCTTCAATCCTAGCACTTTCAAGGGGTCTCAAAATTTATGGGCTGTTCGACGCAACTTTTAGACCTTCAACAGCAAGGATGAGCGGTGATTTATTGCCCAATGGTTAATCGAGCGCTCTCCACCAGTTCTGGCGTGATGGTTTCAACATCAGCAGCACGAGCCATTTCTTCAATGCGCTGACGAGCTTGAGAGCGCACGAAATAGGGAATATTTTTGAGCTTGACTTCTGCTTCAGGAGTCCAGCGTAATCCATCGGTCAAGTGGAACTCATACATTATCAAGCATTGCCTCGTCGAGAAGTCAATTGGAACCCAAGGATATGAAGCGCAATAGCTACCCCTATTTATTGTAGAGACTTGGCACCGAAGTGCCTCAATCACATATTAATACTTCAGAATCTACAGAGAATCTAGCGCTTAAAAAGACGAGGGCAAAGACAAACGATAGGAACGCAAAAAGCTCCTGCCCAAAGACAGGAGCTTTCTACTCAAAGGTTGAAGCCTAAGAATCTTAGACCTTAGTCCAGATTAGGCATAGACAATACAGCTTCTGTTTCGCGGTCAATTCCCTTCTCGAAACCAGCCGCTGCCGCGCGAGCACGACCCGCATGCCAGAGGTGACCGATGAGGAAGAAGAACGCTAACACGAAGTGAGAGGTTGCCAACCAAGCACGGGGAGATACATAGTTCACCGAGTTGATTTCTGTGGCCACACCACCCACCGAGTTCAAGGAACCCAGAGGAGCATGGGTCATGTATTCAGCGGCACGACGTGCTTGCCAAGGCTGAATATCGTTCTTGATCTTGTTCAGGTCAAGACCGTTGGGGCCACGCAGGGGTTCGAGCCAAGGACCTTTGAAGTCCCAGAACCGCATGGTTTCACCACCGAAGATGACTTCACCAGTGGGCGATCGCATCAGGTATTTACCTAGACCAGTAGGGCCTTGAGCCGAGGCAACGTTTGCACCCAGGCGTTGGTCACGTACCAGGAAGGTAAATGCTTGAGCCTGAGAAGCCTCAGGACCTGTAGGACCATAAAACTCACTCGGATAGACGGTGTTGTTGTACCAAACCATCGTCGAGGCAACAAAGCCCATCAGAGAGAGTGCACCAAGGCTGTAGGAGAGGTAAGCTTCGCCAGACCAAATGAAAGCGCGACGAGCCCAACCAAAAGGCTTGGTTAAAATGTGCCAAATCCCACCAGAAATACAGATGAGTGCAATCCAAATGTGACCACCGATCACATCTTCAAGGTTATCTACACTCACAATCCAGCCGTCGCCACCAAAGGGAGACTTCAGCAAATAGCCAAAGATCACGGCAGGGTTGAGGGTGGGATTGGTAATCACACGCACATCGCCACCACCAGGTGCCCAAGTGTCGTAGAGACCACCAAAGAACATGGCCTTGAGCACTAGTAACAGTGCACCGCCACCCAATACGCAGAGGTGGAAACCGAGGATAGAGGTCATCTTATCCTTGTCTTTCCAGTCGTATCCAAAGAAATTGGAGTACTCTTCGAGCGTATCAGGTCCACGCAGAGCGTGATAAATACCGCCTAAGCCAAGAACGGCAGATGAAATGAGGTGAACAACCCCAACGACGAAAAAGGGGAAGACACTCAGGACTTCACCACCTGCGCCAACACCCCACCCCAAGGTGGCAACGTGTGGCAACAAGATGAAACCTTGTTCGTACATGGGCTTTTCTGGTGTGAAGTGAGCCACTTCAAACAGGGTCATTGCCCCTGCCCAGAAAACAATCAGGCCAGCATGAGCAACATGGGCGCCCAGCAACTTGCCCGACAAACCGATCAGACGAGCATTACCAGCCCACCAAGCAAATCCTGTCGATTGCTGGTCGCGACCGCCCGACATTAATGCGCTATTAGAGAGCGTTACCACGTGGGAGTACCTCCTCAGGGAAGACAAAACGTTCGTGAGGCTGGTCTTGAGGGGCCATCCATGCCCGTAACCCTTCGTTGAGCAGAATGTTCTTCGTGTAGAACGTCTCAAACTCAGGGTCCTCAGCCGCCCGGATCTCTTGGCTGATGAAGTCG
>DATNQK010000512.1:0-7235 GCA_036704065.1 Stenomitos sp. | reverse complement strand
GCATAGAGCGATTCCACGATCCCACCCCGATGGCTGACAAACGATCCTGCCGTTTGATCCACCGCTACACGAGTTGATTCGGCTTCCGACTCTAGGCCTTTATAAACCTGGTAATACTCATCCGATCC
This sequence comes from Stenomitos sp., assembly GCA_036704065.1. Lineage (GTDB taxonomy): Bacteria > Cyanobacteriota > Cyanobacteriia > Thermosynechococcales > Thermosynechococcaceae > JAAURS01. Next base: position 7,107 of record DATNQK010000512.1, on the reverse strand, counting down.
CAGATGGTACAGTTTGTTGGCAGGTTTGAAGTAGTAGGTTAAGGCGTAAGACCGAGCCGCGATCGCCTGTGCTTTGAGGGCTGCCATGGGCCAGCTTGGAGACACTTCCGCCCCCACAACGCTGTACAAATATTGTCGCAGGTTCACGTAATTGACCGCCCAGATCTGAGCACCATTTCCCACGAGCAACAGCGTGCCCCGATAGCCGCGATCGCCCACATACACAATACTGTTGTGCTGGGGCACCACCCACAGAATATTTGGCACCAATTGACTGTTAAAGCGCAGACCATTTCCCTCTGCGTTGACCTGAGCCGTCTGTGAATTTTGTAGGGTTTGTAGGGTGCGCCCACGTTGGTCTAAGACTTTACCACCGTTGGATACGCCCACATTGAGAACGGATGTCCCATTGGCAATTAAAACATGCATTTCCACAGGGCTATCAGCATTCGGGGCCAGGGACGCCAAGGCCAACTGTCGCCGTCGTGCCAGTTCCGCCTTAGAGAGGGTAGGGCTGGCCAAGGCCCGAGGTTGTGCCGCCGGATGGGCTGCAATTTGCGCAGAAACGTCCGGAGTCTGTTGCATGGAGGCAGAGCCAGCAGTAGAGACAGTGTTAGAGGGCAAAGGCGCTGATGACCCGAGCGGCAAAGCGGCCTTGGGGCTCGGTTTTGGCGTGACGCGTAACAGCGGAAACAGAGAGACGGTAGGGCTAGGCGTTGGTGTTGCTATTGGACTGGCGGGAGGGGTGGCGAGATTCGATTGGGAAGGACGCCATAGTGTGGCCCAAATCGGTATTGCAATCAGAGGAATGGGCAGGAACCAAACCCCAAAACGGATAAATTTCGTTACAGTGGATTTTGTCATCGTTACCGTAGACCTAGCACAGTCTCAGGCGCATGGATTCAGACCTTCGCATTTGCTTTGTCGGAGATTCGTTTGTGAATGGGACAGGCGATCGCACTTGTCTGGGTTGGACAGGCCGACTCTGTGCAGGGTTACACAGTCAAGGCGTAGCGGTCACTTACTATAATCTAGGCGTTCGCCGCGATACAAGTCTGGACATTGCCCAACGCTGGTATGCAGAAGTAAGTCATCGCCTGCCGTCCAGTTGTAGCCCTCGGTTGGTCTTCTCCTTTGGTACCAATGATACGACCTGGGAAAATGGGCAGCAGCGTCTTGAATTTGCAAGCTCGATGCAATACTGCCGCCAGATTCTGAGGGATGCCTGCGATCGCTATCCTGTGCTGATGATTAGTCCGCCTCCGATTGCCGATCCATTTCAAAATCGTCGGACGCAGACCCTGTGCCAGGCCTTTCACGACCTTTGCCACGACCTCAGCGTTCCGTACCTAGATGTATTTAGGCCATTGTTGGGTTGTGCGCCGTGGCTCACAAGTGTTCAAGCGGGTGATGATGGTGCCCATCCCGATGCCAGCGGCTATGCAGAGCTGGCGCAAATGGTGGAATGTTGGCCGACCTGGAACCAATGGGTTCAATCTCCATGATTGTTGAATGCTTGCACATCAAAATTGCCCCCTCCTATCGCGAGGTTTTTGTGCAAAAAGACGATGAAATCTGGACGTCTTTTTTGCGGCAATGTCCAGGGTTTCTGCGTAAAGAAGTTTGGATTAGCACAAATGATTTGAGCGAGGTAAGGCTCTCGATCTATTGGGCCACCTTGGAACAGCAGCAGGCAATCTCGCAATCTCAGCTTGACGCCATCCAAAGTGAATTTGTAACTGCCTTGGATGTTCCTTATCAGCTTCTAGAAATTCAACTGTACCAGATGCGCAAATCGACGTTACGCTCTGCCTAAGACTGTATTCTTGAATGATGAAAGGGTTGGAGTGTGTACCTTGACTCGTGAAAGGCGATTTGTGTGTTAGCCCTTGAGTTTCATTTTGATTCTTAGGCAACCGCACAAACGGTACTAGGCTCAGGCAAGAGTTCTCCGGTCGCTTCATAAGCCAGGATTAACGATTCAAGGGCTTCTATGCCCTGAGTTACGGCTTGCTCATAAGTGTCGCCGTGAGTGCGCCACTGCTGTCCTGGAAAATCAGGAAAACCGACTAGGAAACAATTGTCCTCGTCCGACCACTGAATCACCATTTGATACTTCAGTTTATTTGTCATGTTGGTTTTCCTCTACTTGTGCAATAGCGCCTAAGATCTCTTTTTCTTGATAAGGCTTCGCATCTGCACCATCCTTGCCAGAAACCGTTATCTTGCCTGGATAGAGTGAATGTGTCCAGTTCGTATGACTTCCTTTTTCAGGATGTTCTTCAAACCCTAACTTTCGTAACAGCTGCTTCAATTCTCTGATCTTCTTGGGCATTGCGCTGCATAGTTAGAGCGTGAATGTAAAGTCGCGGATCAGCATCCCAGGTACAAGACAGCCACCCAGCGATCGCGCCTCGTAAGTATCGACATCTGCAATAAACGCCTGAGTATCGGTTACGGCTTCTAAATTCTCGCCGAGCACCGCATAGAGGCTATCGTCAAACCGCAGATCTTTAATCGGAGCCACGATTTCGCCCGACTCAACCCAAAAACAGGCATAGCGCGTCATCCCTGTAATGCGCCCACTAGGGCGATCGCTCCAATTGAGATAGTGCAAATTTGATAGATACAAGCCCGTATCCAACTGCTGCAAAATCTCAGACTCCTTGAGGGTGCCAGGAGCCACTTCAGGCGCACGGAGACTTTCACTGCTATTGGCCCCATTGCTGAGCACCCCGTATTCTTTGGCGGTGCGAGCATTGATCAAGGTATTACAGAGTTGGCCTGCTTCAATCAGCGAGACCGTCTCTGGGGCGACCTCACCTAAGCTGGTAAAGCGAGGTACCGTGCCTCTGGTAAAGTTCTCTTGCAACGAAAATAACGGTGAAAGCGATTTACCCTCTCGTAATTTTGCCAGCGCACTTCCCCCTTGGCGCAAGGATGACTCGCTCACTGCCCCCCACGAGAACATCGTTAAAATTTCGGCGATCGCGGCTGGTGCAAGATAAGTCCGATAGCGACCAGGCTCAATCGACTTCACGGGACGATCTAATACTTGGAGCTGTGCTTTAGAGGCTTCAATCTGCGCTTGAAACGCCTGTGGATCCCAACTTTGGCCTGCTAGGGTTGCCTTAACCGCTTTTTCCGATGCCGTAATCATGGAATAGTCCAGGAAAAAGGTTTCGGTGGCAAACCAATGGCGCTGACCTGCCGAATTGGCATTGGCTCGGACAATGGGCCCAGATGCATAAATGCCCGTAAAATCAATGCCCTGTACCAGGGGCAGAATCTCTGCGGCTGCCTGCTGGGGCTCTAAGAGTTGGCCCACATACACCGCATGGCTGGAGCCAAAATTTTGGGACAGCACCAAGTACGGATCGATGGGCAATTGAGGCAGTTCCTGACGCATCACCTCCAGCGCCTCAAAGGCTGCGCCCTGATCGGTGTCTAGAACTCCCGTTAGCGGCACGGTCATACTCGTGGTACGTTGGTCGCTGCTGAGGCGTAAGGTTAAATTGCCATCCGCCACGGTACCCGACTGGCGCACTTTGCCACGGTTAAACCGCATGAAATGACTGTGCTCTGCTGCTAAATCGAGGGAGAGCTGTTCTGTTGCAGTCAAGCTGGCCAGTAACGCATCACAAAGCGAATGGAACGAATGCTCCCACTGTGCAATCATGCTGCGCCTCCAAAGACTTCAATATTCTCAAATACACAAACGGGTGATGCATGTCCTACGCGGATGGCTTGATTCGGCTCCCCTTTGCCGCAGTAGGGCGTCCCATACATCTCAAACGTACTGCGATCGCCCACTTTCGTTAAACTGCGCCAGAACTGATTGGTCACACCACGATAGTTGGGATTGCGCAGAGTTTGGGTCAACTTACCGTTCTGGATCCGTTTGGCATACTCACAGCCAAACTGAAACTTGTTGCGATAGTCATCAATCGACCATGAACGGTTCGATTCCATATAAATGCCATCCTCAATCTCGCCGATCATCTCTGCGACAGAACTAGAGCCTGGCTCTAAATTCAGATTCGCCATCCGATCAATCGGCGGTCGGTTCCACGACGTCGCTCGGAAATTGGCAACCCCCAGTACACCAGCCCGTGCTTGACTTTCCAGGCTACCCAAACCCCGTAACAGTAATCCATCTCGGATGAGGTACTCACGGCAGGCAGGCGTTCCGGCATCATCAAAGCGATAGCTGGCCAACTCGCCTGGAACCAATGGGTCGAAGGTCACATTCATCAAGGACGAACCATAGACCAACCTGCCAAAATCCGACAGTTTTACAAAACTGGACCCTGCATAGTTGCGTTCATCGCCCAAAATGCGATCCAACTCCAAGGGATGACCAATACTTTCGTGAATTTGCAGCATCATCTGGTCGGGAGCCAGCATCAAGGTTGTGGCCGTGGTCGGGCATTCCTCAGCCGAGAGCAGTTCCACCGCTTGTTCACCAATCTGACGCGCCCGTTGTAAAACGACTTCTGGGTCAAAGACCTCCACTCCACCTTGATAACATCGCGCGAGCTGACCATTGTCTGTACGCCGCTGAGTTGTTGAACCATCCTGGGCCGTGGCCGCATAATCGGTTTCCACAAAGAAAAAGTGTTGGGCAACATCAGACCCATTGGTACTGACAAAGCGTTGCTCCCTTTCCACAATTTGAGCCATAGCACTGGTTTGCACCACTCGGTCGGAATGCTTGAGCGTGTGGCAAACTTGGGTCAGTAACCCAAGTAAATCTGCAACTGTGATGGCATCTGCTGGGCGTTGTCGCGGTGAAAGATAGTCGCCTACTGCCTTCGGTCTTACGTCCGTTGTAAATCTATGAATGGCCCACGGGGCTGCGGCGATCGCTTGTCGGTAGGCGGCTTCTGCTGCCATTTGAATCCCTTCGGGATCGAGGCGATTGGTTGCAGCATAGCCAAACTGCCCCTGGGCTAACACCTCTACCATCACACCCTGCGATCGCGTGCGATGGTTGGCTTCTGGATGTCCATCTCGAACATAGTGGGTAGCCACTTGCTCTGTAACCTGACGCAGTCCCATCCACTCAGCCTCTAAGCAAATACGATTTAAGGCGTCGTGCAGATTGAATTTCATAGATTTTCCCAAAGCATGCAGCGCAAACGTATCGGCTAGTCTAACGCTTTCAAGCTCTTAATTGCGGTGCTGATCCTCCCAAATCATTGCTGTAATTGGGAGTTCTGGATTGACCTGATAATTTTTGCTCGCCTCAGCGGTATTCCCTCCATCTAAACGTGCGAAAGATAAGGTCTCAACAGAAATTGCAGCCTTCAGATGTATCGAAACCTTTAAATTTGATATCCTCTCTCTCCCAAATTGACGGCAAAAACAACAGCAGCATTCGTTACGATTGGCGTAAGACAATTGGGTTAAGAAACTTTGAATAGTCTCTATCCCTTTACATTAGAAAGGAGAACGCTAAAGCTTTACAGTTGCCATTGGCCACCTGCCGAGGCATCTGCGACAATGAAGAGAATGGCAAAGTTAATCGCAACTCAACAGCTTTAGGGTAAATGATTCGTCTAGAGGAGTGAGGTTGCTAAGATGAACCAAAACGATTGAAATGTTGTACATAAAGCTGATAACTTGGGTTTCTTAACCCTCTTCCGCTTTTTATATCAGTTTCAAGTCAAATGGCTTTATTTTTGTCCTTCGCAATCACTCTACCTCAAGCTTTCACTGCTGAGGAGTGTTAAGAGGGATCCTCTATTCTTTCTTGCTTATACATTTACCGCATGCATAATAGAGACTACAAAGGTTAAGATTCCTAACTGCCCCATTGTCATCCCGGATTCGCCCGCATATTTCAAAGCCCATGACTAAGCCGAGTGCTTCCCGCTCTGTATCTGGTCAAGATACATCCTCTCCCTCGAAAACTGCTCCAGAATCTTCTGCTGTCACGCCTTCAGAGGAGACACAGCCTATGGCGTTTAACCGTCAACAACCTATTCCGCCCCCTAGCGAACCGATGCAGTTCCGTGCGATCGGACTGGTCCGAGGCAAATATATACCGTCTGAGGAGCGCTTTAATCGAGGTCTGCTTGAAGTAGATGATGGGACACAGGTTGACGCTGTTCTGTTGGGACAGGTGATGAGCCTTGTTAAGAAGTACATAGAATTAGAGCGGCCTTATTTTTGGGTGGTTTACCCTCGCACTCGCGAAAAAGACCATACACTGCACCTGCAAATTGTGGGTGTTTGGTCTGCGGATGGATTTAGCCCCATTGATGGTTCACCTCAATCTGCCTCTACAGTCGAGCCGGATGAAGCGCAATTGGCTCAGCCCATTGAAGATGGGTATTTTTCTGTGCGGGGACAGGTGGTTTACCAGTCCAATGACAAACAATTGCTTTACGTGAAAATTCAGCAGGCACCTCGTAAAACCAAGTCGCGAGAGGAGCGAGGTAAAGCCTTCAAGCTTCGGATTAAAGGGACACTGCCACAAAAGGCCATTGGGTATTTCTGGGATTTGCACGTTAAACGGGAAGGGAACGAGCTGACGCTGCAATCCGGCACTTCAATTGCATTGATGCCAGTCCAGAAAAATCTGCGGCCTCAAAAGCGTCCGGTTAAGCCTTACTCCAAAATGCCAAATTCCGCGAAGCCGAACTTGGCTTATCGCGCACAAAATAAAAACATATCTACGACACGAGAGTCTCGGCCTGTGCCTAAACCGATTAAGCGTCAGTCTGGATCGTCGGAGAATCCTAGCTAGGTCTTGTATTTCTTGTCTTAGTTAAATAGAGGTTGAAAAGCGTCCTGTTCCTCGCAGCAAATCGAGGAAGGTTAGTACTGCGGGTGAATGCCAGACGTTGCTTAATAAAGCAACGCCAATTTTGCGTTCTAAGGGTTCTGGTAAGGAGCGAACTTGGATGCCGTCGGGGATCGGTAAGGCGGCAAGTTTGGGCAGTACAGCTGCCCCTAAGCCCTGAGACACCATGCTCACGATGGTGGAGTCTTCTTTGATCTCATACGCCACTCGAATCGATTGTCCCCATTGCTGCCAATGCTGGCGGACAGCTGAGGTACATTCGGCGTAGTTATAGAGAATGAATGCATAACGGTTCA
>DATNQK010000511.1:0-3092 GCA_036704065.1 Stenomitos sp. | reverse complement strand
ATGCAAGCTGTCGTAGGACCGCTCCATGAACAGCTCGCTGCTTTAGACCAAAAGCTAAACAGCTTGCCTGTGGTAGATCCAGGCGTATCTCAGCTTCAGGCAGAGCAAATGATTAGCCTGCAAAATCAACTGAATAGCACCAATGGCTTAATCGAAGAAGTCACTAAGCAGTTGTCTAGTCAAATTCAAGAGGAATTGGCTAAAATTCCACAGATGGTTGATGCCAAAATTGACCAAAAGGTCTCTGCTGTTCAAGCCGCACCTGCACCCCAAAATCCCAAGCAAGATGCGCTGTCTGAGCTGGATTCCATCCTAGCAGATATCAATTTGTAAGACCTCAAGTGCCATTGCTTCAATAAAAAGCAATTACCGATTTGCAGCGCGTAGAACTTGTTTTACGCGCTGCATTATTTATGGAATAACGCTTCATTCATCACAAAGCTTTTGGAGGGTTTCAGCAAAGGATGGATAGGAGATCGCCGCTGATTCGGCACGCAGAATGTTCGTTTGGCCCGTGGCAACGAGGGAAGCGATCGCCAAACTCATCGCAATGCGATGGTCTGTGAAACTATCCACCGTTGCACCTTGTAACGGTCGTCCCCCTGTAATTTCCAACCCATCGGGATGCTCGCTCACCTGTGCTCCCATCAAGTTAAGCTGCGAGGCCATTGCAGCAAGGCGATCGCTCTCTTTAACGCGTAATTCTTGGGCATCGCGAATCAAAGTTGTGCCTTTGGCCATCGCAGCGGCAACTGCCAAAATCGGAATTTCATCAATTAAGCGCGGAATAAGATCTCCCTCAATCGTGCAAGCATGCAGCGCACTAGAGCGCACCCGCAAATCAGCAACGGGTTCACCAGCCGCCTCTCGCAAATTCTCTAGGGTGATATCAGCTCCCATTTGCTGCAACACCTCTAAAACCCCTGTCCGCGTAGGGTTCACCCCTACATTTTCAATTCGCAAATCTGAATCCGGAACAATAGCTCCAGCCACCAGCCAAAAGGCAGCCGAACTAATATCTCCAGGCACAGTAACCGATTGACCATACAGTTGAGCAGGGCCAGTCACTGTTGCACTATGGGTTTGTGGATCAACGGTTACTGTCGCACCAAATGCACGTAACATGCGTTCGGAATGATCGCGAGATAGGGCTGGTTCCGTAACCGTCGTGTCACCCTCCGCCATGAGGCCAGCCAGCAAAACCGCTGATTTAACCTGGGCTGAGGCAATCGGAGAATGGTAATGGATCGGCTTTAACTGCTGACCCCGAATGGCCAACGGTGCGAGAGTATCATCCTTACGACCCCAGATTTGCGCACCCATCTGGCGCAGGGGGGTCACCACTCGGCCCATCGGACGCGATCGCAGCGAAGCATCGCCGGTCACTGCAAAAAAACGTCCTGGATGAGACGCCAAAATCCCCATCATCAGTCTGAGCGTTGTGCCTGAATTACCCGCATCTAAAACCGCAGATGGCTCCTGCAACTGACCCAATCCCAAACCTTGAACCGTGACCAGATCCGTATTGAGATCCGACACTTGCGCACCCAACGCCCGAAAACAAGCCGCAGTACTACGCGGATCTTCGCCTAAAAGCAAGCCGCGAATTTGGGTTTCTCCCGTTGCCAAAGCACCCAGCATCAAAGCACGATGCGAAATCGATTTATCGCCAGGAACCTGAATCGTGCCCTTGAGACAAAGCGAGGAAGGGGAACTAGGCTGGATATGCCAAGTTTCGGAACCCACAGATTCAGAGGCTGACTGGATAGTTAAAACAGGTGCTGGCATGGAACAGACGCAGTGCAATGAACGGCCTTCGCCATCCTACCGCGTTTCCTGAACCCCACAGTAGTTCACCCGTTAGAAAGGCTAACCGCCCAAATCTGCAAACACGCTGGCACCGACACGAGTTTTTGCAGCAGGTGTCTCAGAAGTTGCAAGACACAATTTATCGAAGACAGATTGCAACAGATTGCGTACAGACCGCTATTTTTCCTAAAAAGAACTATCTCCATAAGCTAAGTAATTGTTCTATGCACCTCAATCTGGGACTTTCTCAAACATAGTGCTCAAGCTTCTACTGCTACGAAGCTCTTACTTCTGTTTTAATTCTCCCGCGCACTCTAGAGAGTCCTCTCTGCTTTAGAACAATCAAATAGAAAACCAACAGACCATTCCTATGAGGAATAAATTATGAGCGCGCCTGTTCTCTCTAGAATCAGCAGATGGGCAAGCCATGTAACTTTTCTTTGCCGAAGCGGTTGTCAATAAGTATATTTTGTTGCAAAACACTCTCAAAATTGTGTATGATTCTCAATAAGCTTGTTTTATTGAGAAGCGATGGCAATTTATACTCCCAATGCCCTGAAATCTGAGCTCAACGAGCGAGGCTGGCGCTTAACGCCCCAGCGAGAAACGATCCTCAAATTGTTTCAAAATTTGCCAGAAGGCAATCACCTCAGTGCTGAAGATATCTACCAAAAACTACAAGACCAAGGTGAGCCCATAAGCTTGTCTACCATCTACCGTACCGTTAAGCTTATGGCGCGGATGGGAATTCTGCGCGAGTTGGAATTTGCAGAAGATCACAAGCATTACGAAATCAATCAACCTTATCCCTATCACCACCATCATTTGATTTGCGTAAAATGCAACAAAACGGTGGAATTCAAAAGCGACGCTGCCCTCAAAATTGGGTCTAAGACTTGCGAGAAAGAAGGCTTTCACCTATTAGATTGCCAACTACTAATTCAAGCCATTTGTCCACAATGTCAGCGCTCGATTGTACCTGAATAAAATTTAGTAACCTTTTGCCTTAAATCATCTAAACAGAATGGCGTTCATAGCCTGGCAAAGCAGAAGAATCTTCTGTATCTAAGGAGGATGAATCCTCTGCAACCAAGATGGAAATCAACACCTGATCCAGACGAGGACCATCAGTAGAAAGAATTTGAAATTCTAAATTTTGATAGGAAAACAACTCACCTGGCTCTGGAATTTTTTGCAGGTGGTACATAATAAAACCACCTAGAGTTTGATAGTCCTCTAGAACAGGAATTGCAATTTTTAGCTCTTCATTAATTAATTCCAGA
>DATNQK010000510.1:0-2107 GCA_036704065.1 Stenomitos sp. | reverse complement strand
ATTATTCATAAGGCTTCTGCTACTGCCAACGTAGGATCAGGGAAAGGTGTGATTGCTGCTAACTTGTGGTAATTGGTCCAGCAGTGAATTAATACCCACGCATTCACATAGAGTGATAAGGCAAATAAAATTAAGCTGGGCACGATAAAAAACATCACGGGTCTGAAAATAAACCCATAAAATAAAATGGCCCAGGTGTGACGCAAAATTTTCATGCTGGACTGCCGCACTTTGGGGCGCTGCGATCGCCCCTGAATTGGTTCAAGACGCGGTTCAGACCAATGCAAATGGGCAGGTACTTCTTCAATCTTTGCGCCCAGCAGTTGAGCCTTATGAATAATCTCTGGATTGATATCCATGCCTAAGGACTTGAGATTAAGCCCTTTGAGAAAGGTCGCATCATAAATCCGTACCATGCCCGTAAAGGTGGACAGGGTTCGCTTGGCTGTTAAGGCCAAAAATCGATTTGCCCAAATGCTTAACTCTTTGCGCACAAAAGGGACATTCGACACCTGGCCCCCAGGCATATAGGGAGAGGCGACCACGATTTGTGCATGCGTTTTTAATGCTTTTTCTAGCAGGATTTCAATATGATAGGGAGCGTAGCTGAGGTCAACATCTAGGGTGATAATGTAGTCGCCTTGTGCATAAGCAAACCCTGATTTGAGGGCTTGTCCTAACCCTTGGTTGCGAGGGTGATGCACCACTACAACGTTGGGACGCTGTTTCGCAAATTGAGCTGCAATACGGCCCGTTTCATCGCGACTTCCGTCGTTGATAATTACAAATTCCCAAGAAAATTTATCTTTGTATTGGTGCGTATAGGCATCAATAAGCGTTAAATTTTCTTCTAAAATACTGGCCTCATTATAGGCTGGAATCACAAGCGAAATGAGCAAGGGTGAACCTAAATCACCTCGCTCATTGTCTGAAATAGGTTGTATCACATCTGCTAACGTATCAACCTTATCCGATGACATGACAAAACAGGGTAGTGCAGTTTTATTGAGCAGGCTGAGGGCTATAGGAGGTTAAAGGGATTACCTCAACCTTTAGCCTTTGTACTCCATCATAGGGAGCAATTATTTCAAGAGGTATACTTCTAAAGTATGAATACAGAGAAATGAGCTGGAAGCGCACTAAAAAAACTGCGAAGCTTCAGCTAACTTACCCAAATGAGATGGCTTTGCCATCAATGCCTATATAAACTTTTTAGTTGTATGTTCACTCGGCTGAGGTGGCGCATCAGTCGGTGCGATCAAGGGCCTGATACAAGGCTGCTTCAAACAAATCCGTTGCACCACTCCAAGTATGTTTGCTGGCAATTTCGTAGGCTTGGGAGGAGAGATCTTGCCACTGATGGGGCCCAAGCTGACACAGTTTTTGAATGGCGATCGCCATTTCCCTAGGATCCACCGCATTTAATAAAATTCCCCCGCCGCTGGCTAAAAGCTCAGGCGCAGCACCGACGGGGGTTGCAATAACGGGCGTACGGCAGGCCATGGCTTCTAAAATCGGTAAGCCAAATCCTTCGACACGGCTACTAAATAGCCAAGCGTCACATTGACTGTAAAGGGTTTTGAGATCTGATTGGGGCGGCTGAACTTGATGTTGAGCGTTAGGGGGGAGCGCTAACGTTGCTTTCGGGGCTTCAGTGCCAAAGGTAATCAGTCGCAGATTGGGGATAGATTGACGCGCAGACTCGTAAGCTTGGAGAGCAATATCGCTTCCTTTCCAAGGGGTAGCAGAATAGACAAAACCAATGGTAGGAATGGATGCCTTGTTTCGAACGGGACAATTAAACTGATCTAAGTCAACGCCATTGGGTACTAGGGCGATCGCAGGAGATTGATAGCGATCGCGTAGGAGGTCGACTAACCACTGGGCGATTGTGATGTGGAAAAAGGGCAGTCGATAGGTGGCCTCAACCCGCTCCTGCGGTAAATAGTCGAATACTTCATGATGCTGAACAAAGTAGACCTTCACGCCCTTCGCTGCCGAGAGGGGGGCAATCCATTCCGCCGTTTCCCACCAGGTGGCAATAATCACATCTGCGTCGGGCACATCTTGATCTTGAAGGGGACGATAGCGATCTAAGGTATGACGC
>DATNQK010000509.1:0-4298 GCA_036704065.1 Stenomitos sp. | reverse complement strand
TCCTTCTCGTTCAATGACTTGTAAAACCGTAGCATTTGCTGCTCAATATCGGAGGAGTAGGGATTCATCTAAAAATAGAGGAGGGAAAGACCCTCAGACTATCACGAGATTCTGGACGTTATTTAATCCACCATCCTAAGTGACTTTGGCGAAACACCTTCACTCCAAGTCACAGCAAGCAGTGCCTTGGCCACACTCAAAGTTTGGCTTCAAAGCGATCGCCCAGAAATCGACACTCTATTGCGAGCATTACGGGAACTCCAACCCATCGTCGTAGAGGTCTATAGTTTATGTAATCAATTAACCGATCCTGCCACCGTCGCGATTCTAGATACGATTGAAGCGGATTTAGCCCACCACGAACAAAGAATTGCCAGTTTATATCGAAGTTGGCAGCAGACAAAAATTGAAGAAGCCCCTACAACCCCGCCAATCGAGAGTGTCCTGTAGGCCTACATTAGCGTGGAGGACAGAGATAGTCATTCTGGGCATTGAACTCAGTCCCGTTGGGTTTAGTACTTTGTCTATTATTTTGGGCGTTGAACTCAGTAGAGGAGTAGAGCATTCTAGCAATAAGGGAGAAATTTTTTAGGCTCAGGGTTTGAAAACAACAGGCGTTTTCGTTGTATTTAAGGGAATCCTGAAATAGACGAGATGCACGGTGGGCCTAAATAATGATGATTTGTGACATTTTTTACCCCTTAGTTCACACAACAACGCCGACTCACCATTGCAAAATCCTTTAACCCATCCGTTTTGCCTTCTCTAGGGAAAGAGCGCTAGATAAAGCCTAAAGGGGCGAAATAAAAAACAACGGTCAGTTCATTTGCGCTATCGCTTGATCGTTAAAAGTCACCGATAACTGTCTTGCCAAAGCCAGTTAATGTTTGGTATTGCACTCTAGGTCGAGCTTACCTTACAGCAAGAGACGACCATAGCCCCATGTTGTCCCGCAAACATCTCTTCATTGCCTCAAAACCCATAGGTACCCTATGGGTTTTGATGGGTTGGGCCACTGTTAAACTGCGTCCAGCCCAAGGGTCTCTAACAACCTCTCAAAGTAATGGTCTGTCTGTACAACAAGGACAGCAGGCATTAACAGAACAGGGCCGCAGTAGCATCAATCGGCTGTTCGTATCTGTCGCATTAAGGCTGTCTATTAAATGTGGCGATAGGAACCCTATCCAACACCTGCAGACAGCAGCACGCTATCTGTTACACCATTTTTTCAATCAGATCATTCCATACCGAGCCAACCCGAGGCTTGAGATTCCTGATAACTGCTTACACTCAAGCTCCTCTAAAGCAGAGAAATTTCGGAGTCCAAGTTACGGTATCAGCAACAAAAAAAATATCTCGATAGAATATGCCCTTAAGATGAACAAAGCTTGTTACAGTTGGCTTAGGGCACGGATGAAACCCATTGGTTCAACCATACAAAAAATTAATATTACTTCCAAATTGAGATTATTAATATATAACCTCATCTTTCAATATTAAATAAAAAAATTTATGCAAGATATTAATACAGTTTTAATTGTAGATGACAATCCAGTTAACTTAGAAGTCCTAACTGAAACATTGGTCAATGGTGGGTATCAAGTTGCAGTGGCAACGGATGGAGAAAGTGCGCTTGAGCAAATCAAGTATTGTCGCCCTGCTCTAATTCTTCTAGATGTCATGATGCCTGGTATAGATGGGTTTGAAACTTGTAGACGGCTTAAAGAAAATCCTACAAGTCACAATATTCCGATTATTTTTATGACGGCAGTTACGGATATTGAAAGTAAAATTAAAGGCTTTTCATTGGGTGCCGTAGATTATATTACAAAGCCCTTCCAGGGAGACGAGGTTATTGCCAGAGTAAAAGTTCAAATTAGCTTACAAAATCTCACCCAAACTTTAGAGCAACAAAACCACCTTCTCAAAAACGAAGTTCGTCAACGCGAAGCAACAGAGTTGTTGCTGAGGCAAGCTAAAGAAGAGGCTGATCGGGGCAATCAAGCCAAAAGTGACTTTCTTGCCAATATGAGTCATGAGCTTCGCACACCCTTGAATGCAATTCTAGGGATGACGGAGAGCTTACAGGAAGAAATTTTTGGCCCTGTTAACGATCAGCAACTCCGGGCATTACAAATCATTGACCGCAGTAGTGCTCACTTGTTGGGATTAATCAACGACGTTCTCGATATTGCCAAGATCGAGGCAGGACAAATGCAGCTTCAGCACAGTTGGGTTACAGTGACCGAGCTGTGCAACGCAAGTGTGGCATTTATCCAACAGCAGGCCTTACAAAAACAGATTCATGTAGAGACAACACAAGCACCTAATCTACCTCCCTTATGGATAGATGAACGGCGGATGCGTCAAGTTCTCATTAATTTGCTGCATAACGCCGTCAAGTTTACACCCGATGGCGGTCAGGTTCGGTTCAATGCTTCTATGGTCGATGAGAGCCCAGTTCCGAGGGGCCAAAGTTTTCTCAGAATTGTGATTACTGATACAGGCATTGGCATTGCAGCAGAAAGCATTGACCAGTTGTTTCAGCCTTTTACGCAAATTGATAGCGCTCTTAATCGCCAACACCAAGGAACTGGTTTGGGGCTTGCCTTGGTAAAGCAGATCGTAGAACTGCACGGTGGACAGGTTACACTCACCAGCGAAGTCGGAGTTGGCAGTTGCTTTACGATTGACTTACCCTGCCGTACCGCGACACAGACAACACCTTCGCAACAGCGACAAGAAAAAAAACAGTCTGTTACTTCCTCTCAAGCCACGGTAAAGCCCTTCATTTTATTAGCCGAAGATAACGACGCCAATATCGCGACCATTTCAAGCTATTTAGAAGCCAAGGGATACCGATTGTTAGTCGCCCTCAATGGCATAGAGGCTGTTCGCTTAGCACTCTCTGAAAACCCAGATTTAATTCTTATGGATATTCAAATGCCGCAAATGGATGGATTGGAAGCCATTCGCAGCATTCGCAGCAACCCTCAGTTCTTAGATAAGCCCATTATTGCCTTGACAGCCCTTGCAATGACAGGAGATCGCGAGCGTTGCTTGGCCGCAGGAGCGAGTGAGTATCTTGCAAAACCCATCAACCTGAAGCAGCTCATCAATGTCATTGAAACGCTTTTGAATTAGGTTGACGTTTGCCTTCGGCACGTTTCTGTCGGTTGAACACTGTTTTGAAGCTTTCTTTGATCATCACTATTGCAAAGGAAGACGGGCTGGCAGCAAAGACAGTGCTGTCAGGCTCAAGAACAAGAGTGCCGAAATGGTCTCTATCCTAGCAATAGCCTGAATGGGAGCAGTTTTGTACCATTCCAGTTGCCACAGAATTGCCCCAAATTTGACAAGGACAATCCCAAAGGCGATCGCAGGTAAAGTTGCCAATATACCGCCATACCAGAGTCCCACAATAATTGCACTCGCTAGACTGTGGTAGAGCAATCCTGGCCAAAAAGATGCATTTTTTAGCTTGCGTAGCTTCAGACTAAAAATGGTGCTGCTAAAAAACAGGGTGTTTAAAAGCCATAGCCCCCAAGCAGTGCTCGACCAAGTTCCCGTGGTTGCCACCGCTGCAAATGGGGCTGCAAGACAAGCCGCAGCAAAGGTCAAAAGTTCATTGGCGATGGATTTTTGCTGTCGATAAAACACAGCAATGGCATCGAGAATAAAGGCAGCGATCGCACCCAAAATCAGCCATTGCAATCCCGGCACCTGTAAAGACAAATACAGCGCACCACCCAACGCGAGCCCTGAGTACAAACTACCCCAGATGATCAACCGAGGCTTCCAGCTACGCCGCTGCTTGATTTGTAACACCCACGGATGTTCCGCTTGAAAACCAGCGAAGACAGACACAAGGGCTACCGTTGTCGCGAGAGTCCATTGTTGCGCAGCCGCAGCCCCAGTCAAAAATGACACCAACAAGATGACATAAACACCGTGTTCATGGGAAATGGTGGGAAAGTACCATGCAGGACCATGTGCCCCAGAAACACGCTGGGGCTGTAAGTCAGCACTTTCTTGAGTTGCGGAGGTGTGGGACAGGGTCATGGCAGGTCAGGTTCTTCTCAGAAACGGCAGAGGTTGCAGGGGAGAGGAATTGAGGTTTAAAGACTAAGCTCTTTCAGTTTCGCTTGTTCCAAGGCGATCGCCTGAGGAAACAGAATATTGTTTTCTTTATGAATATGCTGATGCATGTCTCGCTCAAATTGTGCCAGAGCATCTAACAAGGCACGGTAAGTATTGCAGGCTCCCTCGGGTGGCACGAAGTCATGGGTCAGTTGCCG
>DATNQK010000508.1:0-14043 GCA_036704065.1 Stenomitos sp. | reverse complement strand
AGAGCAGGTTGAAGAAGTAGATTTGGTTATCGCGGCGAGTGCAAAACTGAAGATTCAGCCGATTATTGGCCTCCGTGCCAAACTGACCGCCCAGGGAGAAGGGCGCTGGGGTTCCTCGGCGGGTGAGCGGGCGAAGTTTGGCCTTAGCATTCCTGAAATCATGCAGGCTGTGAATAAGCTCAAGGCAGCAAATCTGCTGGATTCTTTGCGATTGCTGCATTTTCATATTGGGTCTCAAATTTCCTCGATTAGTGTGATTAAGGATGCGCTCAAAGAGGCCAGCCAGATTTACGTTGAGCTGTTTAAGTTGGGCGCTCCCATGCAGTATCTCGATGTGGGGGGCGGTTTGGCGGTCGATTACGACGGCTCTAAAACCAACTTCTCTGCTTCCAAAAACTACAACATGCAAAACTATGCCAATGATGTTGTGGCGCAGGTGAAAGATGCTTGTACCCTTGCCAATATTGCAGTGCCGACGCTGATTAGTGAGAGTGGACGGGCGATCGCTTCTCATCAGTCTGTGTTGGTGTTCGATATTCTGGGCAAGAGCGATGTCGCCTTCGAAGAACCGGAACCGTTGCCGTCGGATGCTTCTTTGACGCTGATCAATTTATATGAAACCTATCAATCTATCAGCGCAGACAATTACCAAGAAGCCTATAACGACGCGATTCAGTTTAAGGATGAAGCCATTAGTCGGTTTACCTTGGGGTACCTGAGCCTGGGTGATCGCGCGAGGGCAGAGCAGTTGTACTGGGCCTGCTGCCATAAAATTTTTGAAATTGTGCGGCAACAGGCGTATGTGCCAGACGATTTAGAAACCCTAGAGCAAAATATGGCAGCGATTTACTATGCCAATCTCTCGGTGTTCCAGTCGGCCCCTGACAGTTGGGCCATTGATCAACTGTTTCCGGTTTTGCCCATCCATCGCTTGGGCGAAGAGCCTACGTGTCGGGCTACCCTTGCTGACTTAACCTGCGATAGCGACGGTAAAATTGATCGCTTTATTGATTTGAAAGACGTGAAGTCGTTGCTAGAACTGCACCCGTTGCGTCCTAACGAGCCCTATTACTTAGGCATGTTTCTCAACGGTGCATATCAAGAAATTATGGGCAATTTGCATAATTTATTTGGAGACACCAATACCGTTCACATTCGCCTCACGCCGAAGGGCTACAAGATTGAGCATGTGGTTCGAGGCGATACGGTTAAAGAAGTATTGGGATATGTACAGTACGATCCTGAGGATCTGCTCGAAAATATTCGTAATCAAGCAGAACTCGCCTTACAAGAAGGTCATATTACGCTGCAAGAATCTCAGTTGTTACTCAAAAACTATGAGCAAAGTTTAAGCAGCTATACCTACCTCAAGGCTTAACAGGTTGCTTTTGCGGAGAATGGTTCCACCCGTCGCTTACAAAGGTTGTTGATACAACTGTGCGCAGATGGGTGGTGTCAATCTCTGTATTGGCGGTATAGCGTTCTCTCCCTGAAGCCCTACATGATGATGGCCAGATTGAACAGTTCAGTCTGTTTTGATGCGCCTTCTAGCTTCACGATGCAATCGTCTAGTTCTTCTAAAAGGGCAATTTTATTGTCTTCGTCTAAGTGAGGTAATGCGTTGCCTGCAATTGATACTCTCAGTGCTTGAAATGTAGCAAGCCCAGTTGAGACATCAAACCAATTCATGTCGTCGATGCTGTAGGGGTATCCAGTTTCAGGATCAAGTTGAGGATCTTCGTCCATTTCTTCGTCCTCTTCCTCGTCCTCTCGCAGGCAGAGTTCAAGATCCGTACTATCGAAAAAAGAGGAAATCTTGGCGACCCCAAGGTTATGGCACAAGGTATCTAGATCTTCAGCGAATCGGTACAGGAATGTCCGATCTTCGCTGTCTGTAGACATCTCCCGATCTTTGCGGAGGTGTAGCCAAAGTGTCATGCCCATGTGTTGGCTCTGTCCATTATCGATAAAAGCCTAGAAAGGAATGCTCTAAAGTAGAGCATACAGAATTAGGATTAATTAAAAAACTTAAATTAATCCTGAATGACGAGTTTTTTTGAAGTCGTTTATTTAAGCTTTTGATGTCTTAACGACGTCGCTCTTGCAGTTTGCGGTAAACCTGCTTGATGTCGACGTTGTGATGGGCTAAGGCCACCATGGTATGGAATATTAAATCTGCGACTTCTCCGGCGATCGCATCTTTATCATCATCCTTCATCGCCATCACTACTTCTGCCGACTCTTCCCCAATTTTCTTGAGAATTTTGTTGTCGCCCCCTGCTAGAAGTTTGCAGGTATAAGAATCGGGGTTTGGGTTTGATTTGCGATCGCAAATTACGGCAAACACTTGCGAGAGTGTATCGGCAGGGGGTGGGTTAACCTGATCGCCCACGCGATGGAAGCAACTGCGCTCACCCGTATGGCAAGCCACATCGCCCTGTTGCTCTACCGTGACCAATAACGCATCACTATCGCAGTCGTAGCGGATGGACTGCACCCGTTGCAGGTGGCCCGATGTTGCCCCCTTGTGCCAAAATTCTTGCCGCGATCGGCTCCAAAACCAGGTTTCTCCCGTCTCTAAGGTTTTTTGCAACGACTCCCGATTCATCCACGCCATCATTAAAACCGTGCCGTCCAAGTAATCCTGCACAATTGCAGGCACGAGTCCCTGGGCATCGTAGCGAATTTGGTCAAGGGGAATGGCAGAGGTGAAAGCCGAAGAAGAAGGCATCATGCAAATTAATGGCTGGCAACAAGATCTTCTCTACGATATCACCGCATAGCTAGCACCTTACGGTATCGGACTTGCTTGCATCGTAGGTCAAGTTCCAGTACACAAGAGAAGCAGACTGTGTTTATGAGCAAAGGCCATCCGTGATTGAATTTCCCTCTGCGGCAGCCGTTGCTGCCCCTCACACCATTTCCCGCGACCGTGCTCAAGCCATTCGTCTGGTGGTGCTAGATATCGACGGTACCATCGCCGGGATCAATAATGAGATTAATGCAGTCGTTCAAGAAACTGTGCAAGCGGTACGCAATCGCGGCATTCAAGTTGCGATCGCCACAGGACGCATGTATCACTCCGCCCTCCGCTTCTATGAAGCCTTAGATCTGACCCTGCCACTGATGACCTATCAAGGGGCACTGATCCAAGATCCACATACCGATACCGTGCATCGTCATTGGGCGTTGGATCAAACCATTGCGCTGCGGTTGTTGGATTACTTCGAGCAAGTCGAATTTAGCCAGCACCTCTCCGTTCATGCTTACGTTGACGATCGGCTCTATGTGCGCACAATCACCCCAGAGTCTCAACTCTATAGCGATCGCACCGATGTGCAATTATTCCCTGTTGGGGATCTGCGGCCCTTAATTAGCGATCGCGCACCCACCAAGCTGTTGGCCCTGAGCGCGCAAGAAACCCACATCGATTCTTTGTACACCCACCTGCGCAGCCAGTACACGCCAGCGGAGCTGTACCTCACCAAATCTGTCGCCACCTTTTTTGAAGCCACTAACCCCTTGGTCAATAAAGGAACAGCAGTTAAATATATTGCAGAAACGCTGTTGGGCTTGCAGCCCCATCAAGTGATGACCATCGGTGATAACTTCAACGATTTAGAAATGCTCCAATATGCAGGGATCGGCGTTGCAATGGGGAATGCACCGATCCCCGTTCAGGCCGCTGCCGATTGGGTTGCCCCAGATGTCGAAGCCGATGGTGCGGCGATCGCCCTAACCGAGATTTTGTTGAAGCAATTGGGATAAGCCATCAAAAAAGGTACCGACGACTTTCCGTGTTTCGTCTCGGTACCTTTCTTGGTTCGCTCCTCACACCGAGATTTTAGCGAAGAATCTGAGAAAAGACAATTTTCATACCGTTTTTATCTGATAGTCCCGTTACAATTCGTTGTCGATTTGGACAATTAGCAATCAATATTTAAGGTACTTATAAGATATCTGGTTGCTTCCTGAGTTAGTGTTGAAACTCAAAGGAATCAAGGTTTTTGGTTTTCGGATTGATCCCGCAACAGAGCACTTTAGGGATCGTAAAGTTTCCCTGACATGGCCTCAAAGATTTATCCGCCACCCACATTTTTGGCGTATGGTACTGCTTAGCTAAGCATTCACATTAACTTCATCGACGATTCAAGAGAACAAGAAGTCAGAATGGCTGAACATAAACGGATTGGGATTCTTACGAGCGGCGGTGACTGTGCGGGGTTAAACCCTGTCATTCGAGCGGTGGTGCGCAGAGCCGTAGGAACCTATGGTTGGGAAGTGCTAGGAATTCGCCAAGCCACGTTGGGACTCATGGCAAACCCAGCGAGCGTTGTCCCCCTTGATCTCAAAGGCATCGATTCGCTGCTGACCTTGGGCGGTACGATGCTGGGGACCACCAATACAGGCAATCCCTTTGCCTTTCCGATGCCAGATGGGTCATTGTGCGATCGCTCCGAAGATATTATCCAGGGCTATCACCAGTTGGGCCTTGATGCCATCATTGGCATTGGCGGAGACGGCAGCATGGCGATTTTGCGCAAGCTCGCCCAGCAAGGCAATTGGAACCTCGTGGGTATTCCCAAAACCATTGACAACGATGTGGGTGTCACCGAGCGCTCCATTGGCTTTGACACCGCCGCCAATATTGCCACCGAAGCCCTAGATCGGCTGCAATTTACCGCAGCCAGCCACAGTCGAGTGATGATCCTAGAGGTGATGGGCCGCGATGCTGGGCATATTGCCATCAGTGCAGGAATTGCAGGCGGGGCCGATATTATTCTGATTCCTGAAATCCCCTACTCGATGGAAAAAATTTGCGACAAACTCAAAGGCTGGCAGAGACGCGGCAAAAACTATGCCCTGATTATTACAGCTGAAGCAGCGCGATCGTTTGAAGGCGCAGCCATTATGCAAACGAATGCATCGGGACAATGTCGCTTAGGAGGCATTGGGCAAGAACTTGCCGATCAAATTTGCAGTCGGAATATTGCCGAAACACGGGTAACAGTTTTGGGACATATTCAGCGCGGGGGCATTCCGTCTCCCTTAGATCGCCTCATTGCCTCGGCCTTTGGGGTGGCAGCGGTGGATCTCATTGCTGAGGGTAGGTACGACCACATGGTGACTTGGCAAAAACGCAAAGTCGTGAGCGTTCCCATTCCTGAAGCGATCTCTCAATACGGTACGGTTGACCTCGACGGTACGCTCGTGCGCACGGCTAGAGGCTTAGGAATTTATCTCGGCGACTAGAGGCGATTGTGCCTAGATTGCCTATCCCAGCTTGGCTCGGTCATGAGGTTGCATGAACGTTAACCCCTCTGGTCCAAGGGGAATGATCTGGCCAGGATTGAGGGGAAACAAATTGCCATAGTAATCCTGTTTTACAGCGTCTAAATTGCAGGTTTCGGCAACCCCAGCCAACTGATAAAGATCGCGCAGATAAGGGCCTAAATGGGCATAACTTTGAATTTGGCGCACGTTGCACTTAAACAGCCCAAAGTACACCGCATCAAAGCGGAATAACGTGGTGAACAACCGAACATCGGCTAGGGTCACTTGGTTTCCGACTAAATAGCGCTGCGTGCTCAACACGCGATCCAGTTCATCTAGGGTTTGAAACAACCCTGTACAAGCTTCTTCGTAGGCAGCTTGGGTTTGGGCAAACCCACAGCGGTAAACGCCATTGTTGACCGTATGGTAAATCTTCTCGTTCCACTGATCGATGGAACTGCGTTTCTCCAACGGATACAAGTCCAACTCAGGATGCTGTGCCCATGCATTGAATGCCTGATTCAGCATCACAATGATTTCAGCGCTTTCATTGTTCACAATCTTTTGAGACTTCTGATCCCATAACACTGGAACTGTGCAGCGCCCGTTATAGCCTGGTTTGGCTTTCCGATACAATTCCGGTAGCGTTTGACATCCTAGATAGGGTTCAACAAATTTCCAGCCGCCAGCGTTCACATTCGGCATCACTTTGAGGGTGGCGATCGCCCCCTCAAGGCCTTTCAGTGCCCGAACCACTAAGGTGCGGTGTGCCCAAGGACAACCTTCGCCCACGATGAGAACATAGCGATCACACGCTGCTGGAAATGTTGCGTTTGCTTCCAACGAAACAACGTCCCTAAACTCGCTTTGGGGACGTTGGTAGGCACCCGATGTATTACGGGGTGCTAAGTTCGACATCATGGCATGCCAAAGCCTAGTCCAAACCAAGCGAGCCGTTCCAATCATGAGTGCAGGAGGTAACGCCATAGTTAAACCCTCTTGTGACTTTGAACGCAATCTCGCTGAAAGTCAGCCTTAACTTTCACTGTTATGGCTTGAGACGCAATGGACTAGCGGTAAACTTACTCTTCTTCCGCTTCTTCCTCGTCGGTCGGATAGTAGAATCCTTTAGCGCGGCCTGTCAAAATGGATTTCCCCATTGACATCGCTTTTTGGGCTTGAACGCTGCCGTAGCGGTTCCAATTAGCCCGACGCTGGTCTCGCTTGGATTTAGACGTTTTCTTTTTAGGGCAAGCCATTTTAACCTTGACGCTGCGCGAATTTTGACAACTTTACGATTCTAACACCCAACCTCAACGTCGGCACGTAGGAAAACGCAGATCACTGGGGTTCATGCATCGGGTGTGGATTTATGAGAACAGGTTGGCACTGGATCGTATCCGCCTGCACTCCATGGATGACATCGCAAGATGCGTTTGAGGGCTAGCCAACTTCCGGCGATCGCCCCATGCTGACGAATCGCGTCTAGTGCATAGGCCGAGCAAGTGGGTTGATAGCGGCAACTCGGCGGCAGCAGCGGCGACACAAGCCTGCGGTAGGCGTGGATCAACCCCAACAAGATCACTTGGAGACTGTTCATTCTGAACCAAACTGTGAACAATGCTCAACAAAAAGTATGAAAGAGCGTGATGTCTCTTAACATCTATAGATCATATCGCCTTAGAGGCAGTGGGGTAGCCGAAACTCGGTCTTCCTTGCCCCTGCTCAATAGTATCGAACCTCTCTAACTCAGAGGGTTGTTCTATCGTTTGAACCTAAATTTCTGAGATGATAAAGGTAAATACGCCCTACGGTGTGCATTCAAGTTTATGCAAGAGAGTTGAGGCTTGCGCTAGGGACTCTTATACAATTGCATAGCAGGAATGAGCAATTGGGACTTTTACAGTTGGCTCTCAATCAAAACGCCTTTAAGTTGAGGTTTCATCAGAGCTAATGCTTGTCTGCCTGCCCTGCAGGTCTTTATATACTTTTGATATCGAGGGTGATCAATGAGATTTCGTGCTTTCATCATTGCACTGTTTGCCGTCTGTTTGACGGTATTGCCATTCGGTGGCAATGCTTGGGCTCAAAGTCGCACCGGTGTGACCTATGAGGACATTCGTGGAACTGGCTTAGCAAATAAATGCCCAACCCTAGGCCAAACGGTGCGAGGCTCCTTCCCGCTAGATTCAAGCCAAGAGTATGTGCTAACCGATCTATGTCTTGAGCCTATCAATATCTTTGTCAAAGAAGAGCCCAAGAACACTCGCCGCGAAGCAGAGTTTGTTCCTAGCAAAATCATGACCCGCCTCACCACGTCTTTAGAAGGTGTTAACGGCAGCTTGAAGCGTAATCAAAATGATGGCTTAACCTTCTACGAAGAAGATGGAATGGATTTCCAAGCCATTACGGTTAAGCTTTCAGATGGTGAGCTAGTGCCGATGCTGTTTACCGTGAAAGGTCTGGTTGCAGCGACTCAAGGTAACGTAACGGCAATTAATGCCTCCACCGATTTCCAAGGTAAATATGAAGTTCCTTCCTACCGGACTTCTAATTTCTTAGACCCCAAAGGTCGTGGTTTAACCACAGGCTACGATAATGCAGTTGCACGTCCTGCGGTTTCTGAAGATGAAGAAATTGCGCGTGCAAACGTGAAGCGGTTTGTGGTGGGCGAAGGCGAAATTTCGATGCAAATCGCTAAGGTTGATGGTCGTACTGGCGAGATTGCCGGAACCTTCGAAGCTGAACAGCCTTCCGATAGCGACATGGGTGCTCATGAACCCAGAGAAGTGCGCATCCAAGGTGTTTTCTACGGTCGGGTTGCTCCTCAAGAAGCTTAGAACCGATTTAGCGATTCTAGGGCTGTATTGCTTTAATACTGAATTGCTTCAATATTGATGGCTGCATCTGGAAACAGATGCAGCTTTTTTTTGAGGTTGTGTAAAGGTTGCCTTAGTCGATGGCTACACCGCGCACTGTGGTGGGGCGGCGTTGTCCGGTAATAGCAGCTTGGCTGGCAAGCCGTTCGCGCTGCCGATGGCGTTGAAAATAGTTCTGCCACAATTCCGGTGCGTTTAGGGTTTCACCACCATGACTGGTGAGGCGTTCGCGAACTTGGCACAGAACAGGCGTGTTCACGCATAGTCCTGAAATAATGACTTGTCCTTTGGTTAAGGCAGGGAGTTCTTTCAGCAGATCTCGGCCGGCAGCTTCAACGCCGTACTTGAGACTTTCCTGGTCAACGGGGTTAACAATCCGCATCAGAAATTGGCTCATGCACTGAGAAAGCACATCAGAATCGAGTTTTCCAGGTCGTTGTGTAATTAAGCCGACGCCCAACCCAAATTTACGACCCTCACTCAAAATGGTGCGGATGACCGCTTTACAGCGAGAGGGTTCATGGGCTGGCGCAAAGCGGTGGGCTTCTTCTACCAAGATAAACACTGGGTAAGGCAGGTAGTTTTCATCCCCAGCCGTGAGATTTTCTTTGACGGTGTTCATTCGTGCTTGGTTGGTTTGCCGCAAAATGGCTGCGCAAATGACCTGCTGTTCTTCTTGGCTAATTTCATTCATTTGCAGAACAGTGACCTGTCCTGGCTCGAACAAGTCCCTAGGGCCTAGGTGCTCGAAGGCATGAAAGTACGGAGACTGCACCAGGCGATTCAGTTTCCATTCGAGGGCATTGGCAGAAGACCCTTGCTTTTCGTTGCCGTTTTCATCTTTGATGATGTCTGCTTCGAACACGGCGTGGAGTAAATCGTTGATGTCCCAGCGATCGCCTTTATTTTTGCTGCGCATTGCATTAAAGGCTTTAGCAAGCATGGCCTGTTGGCGATCGCTCATATCCGGCAACAGTGCAACCACATCCCAGTAATCCAGCGAAGAATAGCGAATCCGAATTTGGTCTGGGTGCAAGATATTGACTTTCGGCTCGTAGCCATCCTCTCCCTTAAACGCCGGATGCCCTCGCATTCCTTCTAGGGTTCCGTACTCGCCGTGGGGATCAAAGATCATCACCGCTGCGCGATTGTGGGGTTGCAGTAATTCTTCAATCAGAACCCCCGCTGTATAGGATTTTCCTGACCCTGTGCCTGCCAAGATAGCCATGTGGGTGCTCACCAAGGCTTTGACATCTAAGGCGATGGGTACCGAAGCCCCTTCGCGCAACAACAGATGACCAATATGGGCAGAGCCAACAGCACCAACGCTCTGGCGGTTTAAAATCTGGCTGAGCAATGCATTGTCGGCGATGTAAACCTTTGCCCCCGGCTCTGGCGGTTGGCGTGGATTCATAAATCCTAAACTGGGGTGAAAGTAACCCACCACATCAACGGCGACCTCATAGATTTCTGGGCTGGAATACTTAAACCCAATTAAGGCGGCAATTGTACTTGGGTCAACTTCGCAGTCGGCAAAGATGCGATCCGGTAAATGATCGACCAATTCGCAGGCTGAGATTTTGCCTAGGATCTTGAGACACTCCGACGAGTTCTCCCGCTGCAAGATGTAATAGACAAACTCACCGATCTTGATGTGGTCGGTTTGAGCGGTGATAAACACATATTGATTACCATCTTCGCCGGGACCTTTAACGGTTCCAATGACCTGTGCTACGCGACCTGGCTGTCCATTGACAGTCATGGGATCTCCTTTGTTGGCAGTGTCTTCGTTCCTAGGGTGCGTCTAGACCTACCTCGGCAGCAGCGTTTAGACGTTAATTCCTAGGTGCTTCGCTTTGTAAGCAGTATTGCAAAAAGGCTTCGTATCGCGGGGCGTACCGTCCATCGCGTTGTTTCGCCTTCCCCAACGCTGCGATCGCTGCCGGAAGGTCATTGAGGCAATACTGAGCATAGCCTAGCCCGTAGTAGCTATTGGCATGGTTATGATCGAGCGCGATGGCCCGCCGAAATGCTGCGATCGCCTTATGGTAAGCCTGTTGATGAATTAACGCAATGCCCAGACCATAATAGGCCACCACATCCTTGGGGTCTAAACGCGCTGCCTTTTGAAACATCGACACAGCATTCAAGCTATCGCCTAGTCGATACAAAACAGTTCCTAGATTGCAATAGAGTGCAGGTTGCGTTGGACAAAAGCGAATGGCCTCGCGGAAAGATAATGCCGCACCTTGAAAGTTGGCTAAGTAGTATTGAGCAATGCCAAGGCCATGCAATGCCTCTACACAGTGAGGATCCTTTTGACAGGCTCTTTGAAAATTATCGTGGGCACCTTGAAAGTTCTTTTGCTTGAGCTTTGTATACCCGCGTTCGAGCCAGACTTGGGTCCATGACGTATTGCTAGAAGATCCGCTAGGAGGGGGAGACTGCTCCGCAACCGCAGGGTGCGAAATGCTAGAGTCCACCTGCAAAATGGTCTGATCTCCCAAGGACAAGAGTTGAGGGTCTGGGTCTATAGAGACCTGAACCAGTGGATCATAGGTAGGGCGCAGAGGGGAAGGAGGGGGCAACTGATCGTCGTCCATTCGGTTTTCTAACTGATCGGCTAAGGCAAGGCCTTGTTTAAACAAATCTGCAGAGTTAGCCAAGAGGGCAGAATTTGACATGGGTATTACTAAACGCTGCATTCGACTAGCGGCACTCTCAACTTGATATTCAGTCATGTTCTGTCCTACCCCGTCTGCGTCTTGAGTTCATTCAAGAGCTGCTGTGCTTCGTGGATTTGTTTGTCAAGCGCACGGGCCATTTCTAGGAGTAAGTCTCTACCCATTTGTTGCGCTTGTTTTGCTCTCAGTTGTATCCGAAAAGCATCCGTTTTGGCTAGCCCTTGCATTTTATTTTCGATATCCTTGAGCCGTTTTTGGCTTTGGGCAATTTTGAGAATCGTACGCGTTAATTCTGCACTTAAGTCATCACCTTGCACCGACTCCGGACAATTGGCCCAATCTTGCAGTAATGCTTTGAGTTGTACGATATCGCCACGTTCGTAAGCCCGATTTGCCTCTGCCATTAAACGCTCTCTCTGCAAACGATCAGTAGGATCGGTTGCCAAGTCGGGGTGAATGGCTTTGGCCAGCTGTCGATAGACTTGCTTCAACTCATTAGAAGGTTGAAACTGATGGGTTGCAGCAAGATGGGCAGAATACTCTTCAATTTGTGCTTCAATCCGTTGAAGTTCTTGTTGCCGCATTCCCACGGTTTGCAGATACTGATGTTCAAACGCATGTAGTTCAGCTTGAAGGGTCGCCAATTCTAGCTCACGTTCAGCAAGACGCGTCTCTAGATCGGTCAGTTCTGCTTGCCGTCTTTGGAGTTCTTGTGCTTCGGGACTAGGTTCTTGAACTAAACCGCCTGACATCCTTACCAATCAATCAACCGCTTCATCATAACCATTAGTGTAACGATAGAACAGCAGAACACTGATGCTCGTGGTTGAGTGGTCTTTTTGAGCAGCGACTCCCTTTCCTGGCGGGTGTAGACGTCATGATCAATCGCTTTCCTGCCGCAACTTCAGAGACAGATGTTCTGATGGTTTTAATTAACCCTGGATCGATCAGTTCCAAGAGAAGAGTTGAAGTTTGTGGCTGGATTCGGGGTTGTCTCGCTGTGCTCCTTCCAATTCTGTGTTTATGCCTGGGCAATGGGGTTGGAGTTTGTTCAGGTTTGGTGCGTGAGCCTACCTGTTTGTATGGGTTGTCACCACAACCTGTAACGTTAATCTGCTAACACTTAAACAAGTGATTTGATGCTGAGTTTATATCAATAATTAGCATACATATATTCATCTTTATCTTGTGGATATATAGAGAGATATTGTCGAATTCAGTTGTGGGATTGGGCAACCTGAAGGTGAAGAGATGCAGGTTTTGATATTTGTATTTCTTCTGAATCATTGCTAAGCGTACTATTCACAAAATCTATCCATTCAAGGTATTGAGGCAACCCTAAGGTGAGGAGATGCCTCAAGGGCACATATTATTTTGAGCCAGTGACGAATGAATTGAGCACTGCGTTCACAATTGCGATTGGCGATAAATCAGGTTTTTGGAATTAAAACAGATGAAGATAAAATTCATCCCAATTCTGATTGCTATGGCAATTGGAATAACGGCTGTCGGAATTGGACGTGCGGAACGTGTGATTCGTCCCTTTCGCCCATACGCACAAAAACCAGTTGGGCGTCACCCCTCTGCATTGCTGCCCAGAAGGAAACTTGCTCCAGTTGCGGCTCAGTCAAAGTCTGCTTCAGTCCGACGATATTCTTCGTTGCCAGGAGTATCTCTCAATCCCGCTCAAAAGTTAGCCCCTCTCTCTCCAGACCGTCTCGGCTTTAACCTTCATGTGGCTTCCGATGTTACGCGTCCGGGGCTGATTCAGCTGATGCGGAATGCCCGTGCTGGTATAGTGCGCTGGCCTGGAGGAACGCAGTCTGATGTGTATCATTGGCGGACTCACACCATGTGTGGTGGCTGGAATCCCCATCCCAACTCTACCTTTGATCAGTTTATGGGCTCTTTTGTCCAGCCGGGTCGTTTCAATGTTGCCGTGACATTGAATTATGGCACCAACGAAAGTTGTACAGGCGGGGGCGATCCTGCCGAGGCTGCTGCATGGGTTGCCTATGCCAAGGCAAAAGGCTATCGAGTGAAGTACTGGACGGTTGGCAACGAGGTGTTTGGGCCTTGGGAAACCGACCTCCATGCTCAGCCCCATGACCCCAAAACCTATGCGCAAGAAGTTGCACAGGGCTACTATCCCCAAATTAAGGCCGTTGACCCCAAGGCGAAAGTGGGCATTGTGGTCAATCCTTACGATTTATGGGATGCCACAGGTTGGACGCGAACTGTTCTGCAAAAGACGCCTTACGACTTTGTGGAAACTCATTATTACCCACTGCTGGATGAGGCGACCAGAGACAGTGACCTTCTCTTCAACGGCGTGCCTGACTTCCGTGCCCAGATCTTAGCCCTGCGCCAAGCGATGGGGAGCCGCAAGCGCGAAATTATGCTGGGCGAGTTTAATAATGTTCCGACTCGTCCTAATCGCCAAACCATGTCGGTGGTGAATGCACTTTATACAGGCATGTTGCTGGCAGAGTCGGCGGAGCTGAATGTGAGTGCGGCGTTCCCCTGGGAGCTTCAAGAAGATTATTGCTCTCATGATCCTGCTAAGGGGTTATTGCCCACGGCAAATTTTAAGTCGGATCTTTATGGGTGGCAGACGTTTGCAACTTATTCGGCGTTTAGTATTGGGTTTCCGAGTGCCAGCGAAACTTGTAGCAAAGGATTGCCGACGCTTCCTTTTGGCACGCCGTTTCCTGTGGCGCGAACAGCCCGATTGTTTGGTCAGTTTGTGAATGCTCGAGGTTCGATGGTGGCCACCGAGGTTAGCCCAGAATTTCCCCTGATCAGGGCCTATGGTGCAAGTCGTGGGTCTGGTTTTGGTCTACTGCTGTTTAACTTGGATAGTGCTCAGTCCGTGACGCTACCGGTAAATCTTATGGGTGAATCTGTACAGCGAACCGTCCAGATCTGGACCTATGGCAAGCAGCAATATGATCAATCTCGGTTTAATCGATGGGTGGGGCCTGCTAAGCAAACGTTAGGAACGCTCTCACCGACATTTCAAGTTGAACTACCGCCTTGGAGTATGTCTTTTGTGCAAGTGGGCCTGTAATGGCATAGTTTAAGAGAGGTTGTCCTGACGAGAGGCTCTGCGGTAGTGCAGAGGGGTATGGCTTCAATGCCCGACTGTATGAATCCAATTACAATTGGGCATCTTGATGGATGAAAGTAGCGGAGAGAGGGATAGT
>DATNQK010000507.1:0-9309 GCA_036704065.1 Stenomitos sp. | reverse complement strand
GATTGTATTCAGCATCAAAGACGCCAATAACAACAATCCAATGCCAAAGACCATCAAAAACGCCAGAAATCGCTGACGGATAAACAGACGAATGCCGCTGTTGGGTTTAGGGGTAACGTTCCAGATGGTGTTGAGTGCGTCTTGCAACTCGGTGAAGACCCCAGACGCTGCAAACAACAGCACAATAACGTTGATGATTGACGCAAGCCCTGAATACGAACTGTGACCAATATTGGCGATCGCCGTTTCAATGGCTTGGGCACTTTGACGGCCCACCAACTTTTGAATCTGACCCACTAAACTGCCGCGAGCGGCATCTTCTCCAAATACGGCACCTGCCACCGCCAAGGCAATTGTTACCAATGGCGTCAAGGAAAATACGGTGTAGTAGGCCACTGCAGCAGCCAGCCGCGAAGCTTTATCTTCAGCCCATGCTTTGGCCGTTTTCTGTAGCAATCGCCAAAGTTGTTTTGGCCCCATATTTCCTTCCTAAATGGTGTGGACATACCCTTTTGTACTGTAAAGGAGGGCTAAGCAAACTCAAATCGCCCGATCGGAAAACATTCTGATGGCTTACAGCATTTTTTAAAAATGCATTCCACAATAGAAGAGAACCTCAAGGTAAGGCATAAAGAGGAAAATTGTGAGTAGCACCAGTAACTTTAGAGAGGCCATTCGGCAGGCAAAAGCCAGTGCGCTGGTTGGCCCTAATGTGATTCAAAATGCCCTACCCTTTGTAGGGGGCGGTCTTGTTCTAACCGCTGTGGGTACCTGGGGTGGATTGAATGTACTAACCCATAATCCAGGTCTGTTTCTGCCCACTGCGATCGCAGCCTGTATTGCACAGCTCATTTTGTTCTTTGTGGCCCAAGGGGTCGCCGCACGCGGCAATAATTCAGTTGCGCTACCGCTCTTGACGGTCTATAGCCTTCTGACGGGCTATACCCTCGCCATGATTGTGAACCTAGCCCTGCGTACCGAAGGGGTTGGCCTTACGGGGTTGGGCATTGCGGCCTTAAGCTGTGGCATCACCTTCATTGCAGCGCGATCTGTGGGCTCTAACCTATCGGAGCAAGATGGCTTTGCGTTAGCCAAAACCGTGCAACTCGGTGTGATTGCGCTGGTGGTTGTGCTGATCGGGCAAGTGTTGTTCTCCGTGTTCAACATCTATACCCCTTCTTGGCTAGAAATTGCCATTTCTGGCATTGGTGTCTTGTTGTTTGTGGGCTGTGCAGTGGTTGATTTCTTTGTCCTGCCGCGCACCTATAAAGACGAGGAATACCTGCCAGCTGCACTGTCGATGTACCTCACCTACATCAACCTGTTTGTGTTCATTCTGCGCTTGTTGATTGCACTCAACAGCCGCGACTAATTCGTCTGTTAGGCAATTCACGGCCTGCAAATTCATTTCACTGGCTGGAGCGCCGACTCGATGGGGTCGGCGTTTTTGCTAGGATGCGACATTCACAAACGGTTTACAATAGTCGGTAACGTCAAGCTTTTACGGTATCTTGATGCAAACAAATACCTTCTTTAGCCGACATTCAACCCTATGACGACGGTGCAACCCCACAAAAAAGCGAAAGCCCTTAAACCTTCCAGCATCCGTCCCGCCAAAGCTTTATGTAGTGAATGCGGCCTGTGCGATACCTATTACATTCACTACGTCAAAGAAGCCTGCGCTTTTATTAACCAGCAGATTGCCGATTTAGAAGTTCAGGCCCATGGACGCAGTCGCAATCTAGATGCCGAGAATGATGTGTATTTTGGTGTGCATCAGTCGATGATGGCTGCGCGCAAAACAGACCCTATTCCTGGGGCTCAGTGGACAGGGATTGTCAGCTCCATTGCCATTGAGATGTTAAATCGCGGCATGGTCGAAGGTGTGGTCTGTGTGCAAAACACGGCGGAAGACCGCTTTGGGCCGATGCCCATCATTGCGACGACACCGGAAGAAATCCTGGCCGCACGGGTGAATAAACCGACCCTCTCGCCCAATCTTTCGGTGCTAGAGCAAATTGAGAAATCTGGCATGAAACGCTTGCTTGCGATTGGTGTAGGGTGCCAAATTCAAGCGCTACGAGCCGTTGAAAAAGAACTCGGTCTGGAAAAACTCTACGTTTTAGGCACACCCTGCGTTGATAATGTCACCCGTGCCGGACTGCAAAAGTTTTTAGACACGACCAGTCGCTCTCCGGACACCGTCGTGTACTACGAGTTCATGCAAGACTTTAAGGTTCACTTTAAGCACGAAGACGGCTCTACAGAAACCGTGCCGTTCTTTGGCCTCAAAACCAATCAGCTTAAGGATGTTTTTGCACCCTCCTGCATGACCTGTTTCGACTATGTGAATTCCCTGGCAGATCTGGTGGTGGGTTACATGGGCGCCCCCTTTGGCTGGCAATGGATTGTGGTGCGCAATGATACGGGCCAAGCCATGTTGGATCTCGTGCAAGATCAGATTGAGACTCAACCGACCGCTTCTAAAGGCGATCGCCGTCAAGCCGTGCAGCAAAGTATCCCGGCCTATGACAAAGGTGTGACCTTACCGATGTGGGCGGCACAACTGATGGGCGTCGTGATTGAACGCATTGGCCCCAAAGGCTTAGAATACGCTCGGTTTTCCATCGACTCTCACTTCACACGGAACTATTTGTACGTGAAGCGTAACTATCCCGAAAAACTGGAAGCCCATGTTCCTGGCTATGCCAAGCAAATCGTGAACCAGTACAAACTTCCCGATTAGCCATGACCCAAGACGATCTATCGTATGCCATCGACAAGCCGCCCTTCTTTGCAGGGTTACGTTGGTTAGGGATTCAGTTTAAGCTCATCGGTTGGGCAGGCTTTTGGGCAAAACTGGCCTTGGCGCTTGTCTCCTTGGTGATTGTTTTATTCGCTGCTGCCACGCTGAACCGTGCGCCCGTGGTGATTGGCCAAACTGTTGGGGTGGCACCCCCTAGCATTAGTGTGGGTATTCCATTTTTGATTGGTGGCGTGGTGTGTTTGGGCATCAGTGTGTACTGGAGCTATTTTTTCACACGACTCAGCCATCGTTTGGTGGTGCCAACACCCAAAGGACAGCCCACCAAAGCCGAAACGGCACGCTATATCAAACTTGCGCTGATTACAGACTTGATTGGTATGTTGCTGATGGTGTTCGGTGCTGAAAGTATTGGTGGCATTCTGTTGGGCAAAGCTTTTTCCCAAGGGATTGGTTTTTCGTTCAATATCGACCCCAGCCGTTTTATCCAGCCCAGCGATCTACTGGTGATTTTAGCCAGCATTCACGGCATTACGGGGCTATTTATTGGCATTGCCAGTACTTTGTGGCTGCTACAACAAACCTTTCGTCAACGTCCGCCATCTGTTTCAGAGGAGAGGTAAATGGCTGAACTCCCATCCTTAACCACAGAAACACTGTGGGCGATTATCCACGACGAGATGGCCGATGAGACTGTGAATCAGTTGCTGTGGCATTGCCTTGGCTATCGCTACGATGCTGAGGGCGATCGCTGGAATGTGGATGCGGTGCCGCTGGAATGGTCCAGCCAGTATCCAGAACCCCCTGATTTTATTGGCAGCCGTCCGGCAACGGTCAAACTGACGCGTTCAATTCCCGCCGCAGATAAGCAACTTTTAAAAGAACAGCTTGGGTTTGAGGGCTATAAGGTTGCAGAACTTAACCCCAACCGCACTCGACGCGCTACAGCCGTCAATTGGTTGTTGAGTTATGTCCGACAAAACAATCTCTCGCTTTAACAAAGATCTTACGGGTTTTGAATTCTATACCTGAGAGGTGAGGTGGCAGGTGAACCTCAACTGGGTGAGGTTGATCTAGGAACGCTGTAAGTGCTTATCTGAGAGGCTGAAGAGGTCTCTGGTTTTAAGATGGGCAGTCGCACCGAGAAGCAACTGCCAATGCCGAGTTGGCTACTAACGGTAATATCGCCCCCGTGGGCATGGGCGATCGCCTGTGCAATGGTGAGCCCTAATCCTGTTCCTTCTTGGCGATAGGAACGCGCTTTATCAGAGCGCCAAAAGCGTTCGAAGACAAACGGCAACTGCTCGGACGCAATGCCAATGCCTGAGTCTTTGACCTTAATTACAGCCCATCTGTCCTTGCGTTCCAAGGCAACCTGGATATTGCCGCCAGCGGGAGTATAGTTCACCGCATTGCTGAGTAAATTGGCAAATAACCGCAATAAGTGGTCGGCATCTCCCTGGACAATTAGGGAATCGCTTAAGCGTTGAAAGTTAAGAGTAAGCGTAAGAGACTTTTCGGTGGCCGCAGCCTCCCATAAGTCCACCAGATCTTCGATCAACTCTAGGATAGGAATGTCGGTATAGGTTGCTTGCGACTGTGCTAAACGGCTGTCCATGCGCGCCAACAATAGCAAGTCGTTGACTAATTCCATCATCTGATTCGTGGCATCAAGGATGGCATCCAGTTTAGGAATGTTAGCCGCGACCAAACGTTCTGGGTGCGATCGCATCACATCCGCAGAGGTCTTAATCACTGTGAGTGGGCTGCGCAATTCATGGGACGCATCCGCTGTAAATTGACGCAAGTTTTGCAAGCTTTCGATGATTGGCTTGATTGACTGTCGGGTTAACCACAAGCTACCAATACCAATAAGACCAACTGCCACAATGCCACCGAGGGCCAATCCCAAACGTAGTTTTTCTAGAACTTCCTCTAGCGAATCGATTGATTTGCTAACGCGCACATAGCCTTCGAGGCGCTTTTTGTGATTGGTGCCCCGATAAACTTCCATCGCATAAAGCCGGAGATGACCTGACTCAACGGTTCTAAACCCCATCTGTAAGGGATAGTTTGGAAAATGAACCGTCGTGCTTGCCAAACGTTTTTTGCGTAAATCAAACCACTCTATGCTTTGAGTGGGTTTCTGCAATTTTTGCCAAGGAATGTCTAAGTCATTATCTTGATCAATCACTTCATGAGAAGTTTCCTTGGAGCTAACCTGAGTTCGTAGCAATGCGAAATCATGGGTGGCAGCATGGGCAAATGTGATCAGTTGATCGTCGATTTGGCGATGCAGCTCTTGCCTAATCCAGTTATACGCCACAATACTGGAAGACCCTAATATGGTGAGGGTCACTAACCCATAAGACAAAAACAACTGCCAACGTAATGTTTTTACGCTCTGGTTTGCGGAAGTCTTAGTTAGACGAATAGTCATTTAACTGAGTCAGTAGCAGTTCTGGTCAATCAAAAAGATTTGAGGCGATAGCCTAAACCATAAATGGTTTGAATAAAGTCAGGTGGTGCGCCCGCTACTTTCAGTTTTTTGCGGATATCTTTGAGATGTACTTTAACTGCTTCCTCTGTAGGTGGATCGTCAAAACCCCAAACATTATCTAAAATTTTGCTGCGATCTAAAACCTGTTTAGGATGTCGAACAAAAAGTTCAATAATTTTGTATTCATTAGGGGTTAAATTCAAAACCTGATCCGCATAGGTTACTTCGCAGGTGTTGGGATCTAAAGTAAGTTGCTCCCATTCTAAAATGGAGGGTAAGACAGCGCTATTACGTCGAGATAATGCCCGAATTCTAGCGGTGAGTTCAGCCAAATCGAAGGGTTTGACAAGGTAGTCATCAGCACCCGCATCTAGTCCTAAAACCTTATCGCTAATGGTATCTCTAGCGGTCAGCATTAATACGGGTGTAGCAATACCTAATTCTCGAAGCTTTTTGCACAGTGTAATACCATCCATCCTGGGCAGCATCACATCAAGCAAAATGAGATCGTAGGTACTGGCTTCGATCCAGTTCAAGGCTTCTATCCCATCCCAGGCACAATCAACCACATATTGCCGATCTTCCAATGCCTCTTTCAGCGCTTGGCTAATTCTTGGATCGTCTTCGACCATTAAGATTTTCATGGTTTAACTAAGGCATAAAATAGATGTGATCGAGCCATGTTTACAGATTTGAAAAAGAACTTTAAACATGTTGATTGAGGATAAAAGATCTAATAAGAGTTTGCTGTTTTTTTTGTCTGTTTAGATAATTTCTGTCAGATTTATTCTATGATCCTAAATCCATAGACAGAGCTTAGTCTTAAGCTAGCAAAAAATTGTAAAGATCTAGAGAGGAATTATATATTGAGATCAATTATTATGTTTGCACGGTAAACTTCAGTTTCTAGTACCTAGTCTAAAAATCTTTAAAAGAAGTGTTTTAACCTTTTCCGTTGAACGATTGACTTGAATATTGGATAACAGTGCTGAACATTAAGGTGGCAGGCTACACGCTTGTATTTGGTTTACGCTGGTAGTGTCTGTTGAAAGGATCTGTGTGCTGCATTTTGAGAAATCTAGCCTGATTGATGCACCTGTGACTGCTGTATGGCAGTTTCACGAGCGCCCTGATGTATTGCAACTGTTGACGCCCCCTTGGCAACCTGTACAAATTGTGCGGCGCGAGGGTGGCTTAGGCGTTGGTGCGCTTTCGGAATTTCGTTTGTGGATTGGCCCTATTCCTGTGCAGTGGATTGCAGTTCACACTGAGTGCAACCCCTACCATTACTTTGTAGATGAACAACAAACGGGGCCGTTGGCATTTTGGCGGCATCGCCATCAGTTTGTGGCTGAAGGAACACAAACTCGCTTAACCGATGCGATCGCCTATGCCTTGCCAGGTGGAGAGTTGGCCGAGATGCTTTTGCAAGCCTGGGTGAATGCGCGATTGACGGATATGTTTGAGTATCGCCATCGCATTACGCAGCAATATTGTGAATCGGAGAGAGCAGTTTGATGTCAACACGCGTTGCTTTAACCATTGCAGGGTCGGATAGTGGTGGCGGTGCAGGCATTCAAGCAGACTTGCGTACCTTTGCCTTCCATTTGGTGCATGGTACTAGTGCGCTCACCTGCGTTACGGCGCAAAACACCTTAGGGGTTACGCGGGTCGATGCCCTTCCGCCTGAAGCAGTGGTGGCCCAAATTCAAGCGGTTAGGTCTGATATTGGGGTGCATGCGTTGAAAACAGGGATGTTGCTCAATGCGGCCATTATGGAGGCCGTTGCTGCCGAACTCACTCAGGCTCCGCTGCCTAATTTGGTTGTAGATCCGGTGATGGTTTCGCGTACGGGTGCGCAACTTGTGGATCATTCGGCGATCGCCACCTTGACCCAACGCTTGCTGCCACAAGCCCTGATTACAACGCCCAACCGCTACGAAGCGGAATTGTTGATAGGGATGAGCTTACAAACCCTAGAGGATATGAAAACAGCGGCTCATAAAATCCGTGATTTAGGCCCACAGGCGGTCTTAATTAAAGGAGGTGGGATGACGGGTGAACTTAAGGGTGTGGATGTTTGGTGTGATGGCGATACTTTGGAAGTTCTGCACACAGAAACAGTAGATACGCATCACACCCACGGCACAGGTTGTACTCTCGCGGCTGCAATTACGGCCAACTTAGCTCTAGGTCATTCGCCCTTAGAAGCGGTTTGCCTTGCCAAGCAGTATGTTACCCATGCTTTGCATCATGCGATCGCCCTGGGTCAGGGGCAAGGTCCGGTGGGGCATTGGTTTCCCTTGCTGGAGTGCAAAGGAAACGAGAAAAATTCCATGTTCCCCAGTTAGCCAGTAACAAGATGGAAAAAATGGTGGGTGTGATTGGGGCGCATGAGTGCGCGTCTGATCTATACGAATTGGCTTATGAGGTCGGGTATGGTGTAGCGCAGCATGGCTTAACGCTAGTGTGTGGTGGTCTCGGCGGTGTGATGACGGCAGCTTGCCAAGGTGCGAAGGCGGCAGGTGGACGCACGGTTGGTATTTTGCCGAGTGCTCAAGTTGATACGGCGAATGCTTGGGTGGATGTGGCGATCGCTACGGGAATGGGTGAGGCGCGCAATGGGATTATTGTGCATTCGGCCCAGGTGCTCATTGCGATCGCGGGTGGGTACGGGACGCTGGCTGAAATTGCGCTGGCATTGCGTGCCCAGAAACCGATTGTTGGTTTGCACAGTTGGAAGTTTACACCGCCAAGAGAAGTACAGGTGGCAATGCCGACGGTGACGACAGCGGCAGAGGCTGTGGCGTGGGCGATCGCTCATCTGCAATAAGGCTGGATTAGAAACTCTCTTGCGATCGCTGGAGAGAGCAGTCGAGATGATTCAACTGCTAGCTACTCTCTTGCAGGAAGAAGTATTTCCTATGTTTGAGAGAGATAAGCGAGTTGGCATACGAGCATGTTCAATATTGTCGATATAGGGTAAGTCGATTGAAAGCACTTTTTTATAGAGAAATAACAGAGCACTAAGGGCTACATTTTGTGTGGATGCTGCAACATTTTTATGAATTGCCAGATGAGAAAGATAAGCACAAATTTCAGCCACGCCCAATACATTAGGATGCTGTTTATTTTGGAAAAGTATGAAATTGTGGATGTAGTAGAGGTAGGACTTTATCGTTTTGGAGCTGAAGTGCTTTAGACGCACGGCTTGCCGAACTCGATCCATCAGCCGTGGAGAATGATGAGACGTAATAATATCCATTACTAAGAAAAATGAAGAAAACTGTCGTATAACCCTATTTTCTAAGGCAGTTATGCGACAATTCGTCGTAATTGCCTACTAATTAAGGGTGTTATCTGACAGTTTGCATATAATGCCCCTCTCAGAGGTGTTATACGACAATTGTGATTTAATGGCTTCTGTAGGGGGTGTTATCTGACAGTTTGTCGTATAAATCTTAGTTAGACCGCTAGATCTTGGTATGGCAGTTTAGTAAAGCTATCTATTTATGTTTGACGTTAAGTTGTTGCAAGATCAATTACTATGAGCAATCTTCTGACTCCTCCAAAAGCGCTAAATCCTTTGTGGGTTATTTTTGCGTTTTTTTCGTTTTCGGAAGTTGTTCTTGGAGTGGCTGTATTTAATACTGTTGGAGCTATCCAACTTGCACTTGTGTATTTTGTGATAGCTTTTCCTGTATTTATTGCAACAATATTTTTCTTGATTATTTGGTTTCGTCCTCAGCATTTATATGCTCCAAAAGATTTTAGTAGTGATGAATCCTTTTTAAGGAGTATGGCTGCGGCAAGAAGTGAGAGGTTGAGCCGATTTGCTGAAGAATTTGAAGTAGAATTACATCAAAGGTTAGTCTCCCCACAATTAGTTAA
This sequence comes from Stenomitos sp., assembly GCA_036704065.1. Classification (GTDB taxonomy): domain Bacteria; phylum Cyanobacteriota; class Cyanobacteriia; order Thermosynechococcales; family Thermosynechococcaceae; genus JAAURS01. The sequence continues at coordinate 154 of DATNQK010000507.1, read as the reverse complement.
CAGGCTCTCATCTGCTAAGGATGGTGGATTAAATAACGTCCAGAATCTCGTGATAGTCTGAGGGTCTTTCCCTCCTCTATTTTTAGATGAATCCCTACTCCTCCGATATTGAGCAGCAAATGCTACGGTTTTACAAGTCATTGAACGAGAAGGA
>DATNQK010000506.1:0-2767 GCA_036704065.1 Stenomitos sp. | reverse complement strand
GTACTGCCAGTAAGGCAGAAGTTGCGATAAACCAGCAACACAAAATCCGCAGGCAGATCTTTCCAGAGATTACAGTCTTGATAGCTGGTGTAGTTGGTCTTTTCCCAAGGGTGTTCGTTGGGGGCACCCAGGTCATGGGGCGTAGCGTGTAACGCCTTGCGAAGCGCCAGAGGACTTTCTACCCCTAAGGTATGGTAATAACCAATCACCCGCGTCCGCTCATCGGCAGTCGGGATGGCACGGGCAAAGGCTCGCATCACCGCTTTGTCCAGATCCGGCCACAGCATAAAGAGGGCAAAGGAGCCATAAAGCCGCACATCTAAGCTCTCGTACCAGCGATAGTCAAGGCATTCGAGCACCGCAAACTGACCAATCGGATCACGCTCGTCCGCAGCACTCCAAAGGGTACCGCCGCTGGTGAGGTCATACAGCTCGTTCATCAGCCCCATCTTGAAGCAGTCTGATAAATCGCTGCGATCTAGGATGGGTTGCTGCCAAGCCTGAATTTGCGTTTGCCAATCTTGATAATGCTTCAGGCCATCGCGAACCATAGACCAAGCATTGTTGCCATTGCGGCCAAAAAAGTCCGTGTAACGACGATAGTAGGTAATCCCTTCGGCAAATTCTGTAACTGGGAAATCCCACGCCACGATGAAAGGAACCTCTCGGGTTTCACCTGGGGCGAGGGTCATGCGTACGGCGATCGCAGCAGCAGTTTGTTCTCCTGGCTGGGCTGGCGTTTCATCGGCCACATCTGCCAAAGAACCATCCTTAGCAAAGGTAGACCAGATCTCGCTACCATCACCGCTAGGGTTCCAACGGCTGTGGTAGAACAAGTCTTGGTTATAGGGATTGGCCGCAGTGGCGATCGCCCATTGCCCTTCGCCCTCCTCTACCGCACGACTGTCCAAGGGCAGGGGACGTCCCATCACGCACCCAAACCGACTCTGGTCGCTCACCACCTGATTCACATTGCCAACACTTTCACCCCAGCGTGGCCGATACTCGTATTCGGGGCTACCATCGTCGCGCACCTTCACCACAGGAGATTTGAGCGCATTGGTAAACCAGCCCGTCATGTTCTGCCAAGTCAGCAAAATACTGAGGGTAATCGGTTCAGACGTAGGGTTATGCAGGCTCCAGGCAAAAACTGCGATCGGGTAACTCGTGTCTTGATAGTTGTGGGGCAGGATGGGCGAAAACTGCGTACACACCATCTGCGTTTGAAACACATTTTCGTAGACAAACCAACTGCGGGGGTACAGCGCGTGATAATGCCCCCCGCGTTCAGATGGATACCATTGCCATTGTCCTAGGCTCCCATCTTGGGGCGGTTCTGTCGATAACCCATAAGCTTGAGGCGCTGCATCCCCCACCTGCTCGAAAATACTGAACTGACAAGCAGGCAGGGATTGAAATACATGCTCTCCGCCATCAATATGCCACAGGTTAAAGTCGCCCCGTGGACTGCGACCTAAACAACCTGCGCCAAAGCCACCAAGGGGCATACCATGCCACGGGCCATCATCCAGGTTGCTAGCATAACGAACCGTGTAGGGAGCGTCCCAACCTTTGCCGATCGGTCGGCTCCAAGTACAGGAGGGAATTGAGGGGAAAGAGTGCCAATTTTTCATCCCCCAATTTTAGGCGCTTTGGGACGCTTTATCTACGGTTTGGCACTATCTATGGCACTGATCGAGTCGCAATGGCTCGTAGGGTCGCCTACAGATCAGCGTCTGTCACAGCACCGATACTGCTAGAAGACACCAGCTTGGCATACTTGGCGAGGATGCCTTGGGTGTACTGCACAGGACGCGGTTTCCATGCCGCACGACGTTGGCTCAGTTCTGCCTCCGAGACATGCAGTTCAAGCTTGCGAGCTGGAGCATCAATCGTAATTTGATCGCCCTCTTGAACCAACGCAATGTTTCCGCCCACGGCAGCTTCCGGTGCCACATGTCCAACAACCATCCCGTAGGTGCCACCCGAAAACCGACCATCGGTAATCAGTCCTACGGAATCGCCCAGCCCTGCACCAATAATTGCGGAGGTCGGCGCTAGCATCTCCCGCATGCCTGGCCCACCTTTTGGCCCTTCATAGCGAATGACGATCACATCGCCAGCTTGAATTTTGCGATCCAAAATTGCTGCCAAACAGTCTTCTTCAGACTCAAACACACGAGCAGGCCCAGTAATGACTGGCTTTTTGACTCCCGTGATTTTGGCCACCGATCCTTCGAGGGCCAAGTTGCCTTTAAGGATGGCTAAGTGCCCTTGGGCATACATGGGATTGTGCCAAGGCCGGATCACATCTTGATTGGCGGGAGGCTCTTCAGGAATGTCAGCCAGTAGTTCAGCAACGGTTTGTCCCGTAATGGTTAGGGCGTCACCGTGGAGCAAGCCGTGGGCCAGCAGCATTTTCATCACCTGCGGGATACCTCCTGCACGATGCAAGTCGGTGGCGACATAGCGCCCTGACGGCTTGAGATCACACAACACGGGCACCTTGCCGCGAATGGTTTCAAAATCGTCAATGATCAGCTCGACGCCAATGGCACGGGCGATCGCCAGCAAGTGTAAGACAGAATTGGTCGATCCACCGACGGCCATAATCACCGCGATGGCATTTTCAAAGGCCTTACGGGTCAAAATTTGCGAAGGTAAGCGCTGGGCGTGAATGGCATCCACCAACACAGCACCCGATTTCTCAGCACTATCAGCCTTTTCTTGATCCTCAGCCGCCATGGTAGAGGAATACATCAAACTC
>DATNQK010000505.1:0-9400 GCA_036704065.1 Stenomitos sp. | reverse complement strand
CGCCGCAGCAATGATCAAATCACTCTTCCCCGCAAGGATAGGGGCGATCGCCAACTCCTGAATGGGGCGCAGTTGTTCCCATCCTTGGGCCCAAATCCAGCGCTGTACTGATTCATGAAGCTGTTCTGATACGTGACTCATTGCGATGCACTCAAAAGGAACATTTTGTCATTGACTCCCCTACCGGGTGATTATGACAACTTACAAAGCTCAAAACGGATCCCGTGGATGGGGCAATGCCATGGTGTGAATACTCTATCCACGTCATTGCATTACAAAGGGTCACGTTTAACTCGCATTTGGTGACAATTCCTCACTATTATTAATAGAACCGTAGGATGTTTGGGTTTTAGGATCTTATGACCTCAGCCACTTTAGTCTCCCCTGGTTTAGGAACGCGTTTGATTAACGGCATTTTGGCCATCACCCCCGTTGCCAATCTGCTCAAGCAGCAAGCCAGATCCATGATGATCAAAAGGGCCGAGTCTGTCGGGGTTCAGTGGACCCAAGAGGCCCAGCGCTTGAGAGCGAGGGGTCTAGAAACATGGAACGCTGAACTGCAAGAGGTTCAAGATGCAAATCTTACGTATCCGACTTACTATCTGCAACCGTTCCATGCCTATGAAACGGGCAACTTGAGTTGGGATGCTGCCACTGAAGTCGAGGTGGCCGCTTATGCCGCCCATGCTCGGATTTGGTCCGATGCTGGTTCTAAGGAAGGGGACGAACGGTTGCGCCAAAGTTTTCATACCCTTCTGCATCAACATTTAGCCACCGATCCCCAGCGCATTCTCGATCTAGGTTGTAGTGTCGGCATGAGTACTGTGGCCATGCAAGAGGCCTATCCTCAGGCGGAAGTGACGGGTCTCGACTTGTCGCCCTACTTTTTGGCGATCGCCAAATATCGCAATCAGCAGACTTTGCCGCACTTGCAATGGGTGCATGCCGCAGCAGAAGCCACACCCTTTGCCGATGGTAGCTTCGATTTAGTCTCTACGTTTTTGATGTGTCACGAGTTGCCTCAATCTGCCACGGTTGCCATTCTGCAAGAGGCGCAGCGTTTACTAAAGCCCGGTGGGTATTTGGCAATTATGGACATGAACCCCCGCTCGGAAGTCTTTGGGCAATTGCCCCCTTATGTCTTCACGTTGCTCAAAAGTACAGAACCTTATTTGGACGAATACTTTACCTTGGATCTAGAGGCGGCCATTGAAGCGGCAGGCTTTCAAGCGCCTATCGTCGCCTTTAATAGCCCTCGCCATCGCACGTTGATTGCGCAACGATAGGGTTCAAGGAACGGAAAGCTGGGCCCAATTCTAGGTCTACCAATTCAAACTCAGGTGTGCTGTCGCAGTTGTGGCACATGCACCTGAGTCACTTAGTTTGTGTTGTTTCCCCACCGCTGCTGCTTGTGACAGCATTGATCTGGGGTAGAATTTTGTGTCTTCGCACGGTTGATGGCTGAGATGAGTTCTATGTAAATCTTGACAATCCCGTGCACAATTAAATTTCTTTTGTCAAAATATGGCTGGTGGGTGAGCCTGATGCGTTTGCTCCTGGCCCCTATCTCTAAGGCCGCATTGCTGTAGCTTGCGTTCCTCGCATTGCGAAACAATTTCTCCTGGTGCTTATCTTCTAGGACCTGTCTGAGACGCCTGCTAGCCACGCCTGTTGGATCTATTTACCCTACGTGTGGGGCGTTGGGGCAGTGCCCACTTCCTTTTGTGTTCTCCTTGCCTGAACCCATTGAGCGATCCTAAGGGCGATCGCCTAAATTCCTGAATTTGCCTTGAGTCTGCTTGGCTTGCGGAGCGAGATCAGCAGAATTATTTCCCTGTTGCTTCAAGGTGGATGTTGCTGAAAAGCACATTCCACACTTAAAAAGCAAGTAAGTTTTGCGAGTCAATGTTTAAAAAAGTCTAAAGATAGATACAATCGAGTTGTGATGATTGGAGAACCCTGTGTTTTTACGACTTGCCGATCAACATCGCCAGTTTGTTCAAGACCTTGTGATGAGCCTTCAAGCGCTGTCTAAGGTTCTCGAACATCATGGCTATCCGGCTTCTTGCTACACCTGCGGTATGCAAATGAATGGTGCGTCCTTCATGGTTAGCCTGGGAGACAACCATTTAATTCGATTCCTCGTTTCAGATTACGGGATCACCTGGACCGAAATGCGGGATGACCGCGAACTGATGAAGCTTGAAGGTGCTGAAGCCATCTGTCAACTCCAAGAGCTGGCAAATTTGGTCAAGTATCTGCCTGTGAAACGTGTCAGTTTGCCGGCCTTGACTGAGAAATCTTTGGTCTCTCTCTCAGAAGTGCCTTAACCCTACGCCCTTTTACAAAGCGGGTGTATCCATCAACCGAGGTTTCTCGTTGATGAAAGGGTTAGATATGAAGAGAAGAGAAGAGAGGCAGAAGACGTGAATTGGGCTCAGGCACACTAGACGATTTTGTCCCTCTATCTTCTACTGGGGGCTAGCGTTGACTTGATTGCTTGTGGTTTAGGAGGGTTAGGTATGCACCCTGTCTAGGGGGCATACTAAGGGGCAGACTGAGCTATTGCGCAAATCAAAGTATGCGATCGCGGGTATCGTACAGTACCCACAGTAAAAAAGACATTGCAACATCCCCACAACCGCTATGACCAGTTCCGTTGAATGTTGGCAGCACCGCTTTGCTCAAGTGAACCGTATCCAGTTACATTACGTCACTCAAGGTTCAGGCGAGCTGGTATTGCTGCTACATGGGTTCCCCGAGTTTTGGTACTCTTGGCGTTTTCAAATTCCAGCTTTAGCACGGCACTTTAAAGTCGTTGCGCCTGACCTGCGGGGCTATAACGACTCCGATAAACCAGCCAGTGGCTATGACCTTGATACCCTCGCTCAAGACGTGATGGGTCTCATTCGTAGCCTGGGGTTTACCAAGGCCCATATTGTAGGGCATGGCTGGGGCGGCATGATTGGGTGGCGGCTTGCGCAAACTTTTCCAGAAGCGGTGCATAGTTTGGCTTTATTAAGTGCTCCTCATCCGAGCACCCTCGCTCAAAACATCTTTAGCAACTTCGAACAATTTCGCCAACACTGGCATTTTCTAGCCTTTCAAGTGCCTGGAATACCTGAGTGGTTGCTCCAGCAAAATCTGAAAGATTTTCTCCAGGCTTGGTTTCAACGTCAAGCGATTCGTAAAGCCGCATTCTCTGGCGAGACCTTGCGTATTTATCAATCTGCGCTTTCTAAAACAGGCGCGTTATCGTCGGCGCTGAACTATTACCGCAATTGGCTAGCGCCGCAAAATTGGCTTGGTAAACTGACGGATTCTTCCCTCCCCATTCAAGTGCCCGCTTTGGTGTTATGGGGAAAAGACGATACAGTGCTGAGCGCTTCTTTAGCAGCAGAACTAGATCGGTTTATTGCTTCACCTTTTCGGCTGAAGTTGGTTGCCGAATGCGGCCATTGGATTCAGCAAGAAGTGCCTCAACTTGTGAATTCCGAACTGCTGGCTTTCCTCCGGAACGGTCAATTGTCTCCGTCACCTTAGTGCTGTTTTAGATAAGTGCTTCTTAGGTTAGAGCGCGCTCTTCTTTCTATGCTTGAGTTGGATGTGCTCAAGGTAGAGTTCCTCCACAAAATAAAGTTAATATTTATTTATTAACTTTTGTTGAGGAAACTGGAATGTCAGGCTTGCGCGACCTACTAGAGCCTATTGCTGCATGGTTTAGAACGTTGGGCATACCTGAGCCAATTGTGCATTGGGGGCACCCAGCGATGATGGGGATAGTTTTATTTGTGATGGGATCATTTGTCGGCATCACGGGATGGAAAAGTCGCATCCTTGCTGAAAAAGACCCCGATGCGTCTGCAAAAAATCGGGTTGAACATCGTAAAATTGCACCCTTAATGTTTTTATTTATTGCCATGGGATATACGGGTGGGGTGCTCTCCTTGGTGATGCAAGGCAAGCCGATTTTTGAGAGTCCTCATTTTTGGACTGGCTCTGCGGTCGTTGGTTTGCTGGCCATTAATGCGCTTTTGGCAGCAATTCAGTTTGGAGGAAATGGGGCAATAAAATCGGCCCATGCGTATCTTGGGGGCGTAGCTTTGTTTTTATTTGTGATTCATGCCGCGCTAGGTCTTAATCTGGGGCTGTCTATTTAAGCTCAATACAAAAGAGCATCTGCGTTAGGTAGAAAGCGTCAGAAAGTGACATGCATTGATGTGATCTCGTGCATTAATGCATGTCACTTTTGTGTGAATGCTTGGGTTGTAACGTGTTTGGTGGTTGCACAGTAACCCTGTTATGAGATTTTTTTGGCCAGGGTATTTGCTTGATCTCACTTGAGCTTTACTGTCTTACAAAATCAGAGTCTAATTGTGTGATAGTCTATCTGCGACAGTGAAGGATTTGCTTTTGGGTACCTTAAGCTGTAGCTCAAAGACAATCTTGTTCCAATCACAACGGACTGAGGATGTTGAAAACCCTAACCTTTGATTAGAGAAATGGGGTTAGGTAAGGGGGGCTGTAATTCCGTATGAGATAGTCTCATGATTCGAGTCGCAATTGTTGACGATCAAAAGGTGGTCACGCAGGGGTTAAAGGCGCTGCTAGAGACAGAAGCTGATATTGAAATTGTCGGCACAGGTTCAAATGGTCAAGATGCAATTGATTTGGCAAGTCAGCTTGTTCCAGATGTGTTACTGATTGATCAGCACATGCCCCTGATGAACGGAGCAGAAGCGACGCAGGTTATCTGCCAGCAGTGTCCGAGTGTGGCAGTCCTCTTGCTCAGCGGCTCTGATGAAGAAGACAATATTGCGGAGGCTCTACAGGCTGGCGCTAAGGGTTATTTACTCAAAAGTACCTCTGCTGAGGACTTGGCTGATTCGATTCGCTCTGTCTATCGAGGCTACAGCCAGATGGGGCCGGGGCTGATGGAAAAACTCTTGGCTAAGGTGAACTCCAATGGCACCTCGCAGGTGGTTTCTACGCCTCCAAAACTCAGCCCTCTGGTGATGGAGCTCCAGCAAATTCTCAATAGACCTACTATCTTTGAGCAGGAACGGTTTAATCGGCTGTTGGCTTCTGTTGAGGATCCTAAAATGGGATCTGAGATGATGACCCAAATTGAACAGCACTTGCAAGAGACGCCTAACCATGTGCCTGCGCTTTATCTTTCGGGACAGATGATTGGTAAATTTCAACGTCGTAGCCGTTTAGGTATTAATTATCTGCGGTTAGCGTTTACCCATGCGCAAACGCAATCGTTCTCCTTGGCAGTGTTGCTACAAATCTGCAATGCTGCGTGGAGGGTCGATTCGACGGAAGCGATTCGCTGGTTGCGCAGTCTTCTGAAAAATTGGCCGATTCAACAGCCTTATAGTCTTTTTTTTCATGAACTACGTCAGGTTTTTGGCTATGCAGCGGAGCCCTATCGTCTTTTGAAGACGGCTTGGGAAATCGATCAGTTAAGTCAATTGTGTAGCGAAACCAGTACGCTAAAGTCAAAGCTAAATATTTTAGGAACACCTGTCAAAACTACAGTGTGAGCAGCAGGATTGATTGCAACGGTGTGACTAAGTTGCTGGTGTATAAATTCAGCTGTTAAAAGAGTGCGGGGTAAGGGACATTGAGCGAGATTGAGCAATTAGAGCAGGAATTGGCGGAGTTGAGGCGTCGCTTTGCCCAGGCCTTGAGTGTTGTTGAGGATTTGTCCCAGGTTAAAGCGTATTTTTCTGATCTCTCTCAGAAGCATCAAGCTCTAGAGACCAGCTTGGAAAAGGCGAAAGTCTTTTTGGAAAATCCACCTGAGCCGTCGCTTGAACCGCGTCTTGCTCAGTTAGAGTCTCAAGTTGATGTGCGGTATGAGCAATTACAGGCACAACTGACCAATTTTCGTTTTGATTTTGATGCAGTTACGCGCCAGTTAAAGGAACAAATTGACCGCGATCAGGCCAAGCTGCACGAGTTAAATAAAGGTCATCCCGTCTCAGAGAATTCGGAAGATGGCGATCGCCTCAAGTGGTTAGAGAGTTCTTTGCAGCACCTGAATAGCTCAATTTATGCAGATCGCTCTATGCTGCAAAAACTTGAGCGCCGTTACAACAACTTAAAGCGGCTGGTGGATATCATTGCCGTAGTGGGTGTGACGGGCTTTATCTTGATTGTTGTTTTAATTTTCATGGTCATGAAAGTCTGAGCTTTGCCCCAGAAAAATTCTGGACGAGACGTTTGCGTCTCGTCCGAAGGACGCAAAAGCACCAGGTAGGGAGTGTCGTTAACCTGCCGGTACAGCCTTAAGTTCAAAGATCTTTTTGAGTACGTCGGAAACCACGCGATCTGGAGTGGATGCACCCGAAGTAATGCCAATGGTTAGTGGACCTTCCGGTAACCAGTTTTGGGTCACAGTTAGCGATTCGTTGAGAGGCTTATGTTCTACGCAATTGCCAGGACCGATCCGATCGGCGCTGTCGATGTGATAGGAGGGGATATTGCGTTCTATGGAAATTTCTTGCAGGTGTGTGGTGTTGGAGGAGTTGTAGCCACCGATGACCACCATGAGGTCTAAGGATTGATCCACGAGATCAAACATGGCATCTTGACGTTCTTGGGTGGCATCACAAATGGTATTGAAACTCATGAAGTGACGATTGACCTCGGTAGGCCCGTATTTTCGCATCATGGTGCGCTCAAACAACTTGCCGATTTGTTCTGTTTCGCCCTTCAGCATGGTCGTTTGGTTGGCAATCCCAAGGCTGACTAAATCGACTTCGGGATCGAAGCCTTCCGAGTAAGCGCGTTTAAATTTGGCTAAGAACTCAGCTTTGCGTTGTGCTTTCTCTGTTTCGGTTTTGCCTGGATCTAAAATATAGTCACAAACGAATTGGGCTTCTTCTAGATTAAGAACAACGAGATAGGTGCCTGCAAAAGAACTTGTGGCAATGGTTTCTTCGTGCTTGTATTTGCCGTGGATGATGGAAGTGTAGTCACTTTTTTTATGTTTTTCGACACTATTCCACACTTTGGAAACCCACGGACAAGTGGTATCCATGATGGTGCAACCTTTTTCGGTTAACAGTTGCATTTCCTGAACGCTGGCACCAAAGGCAGGCAAAATGACGACATCAGACCCTTCGACGACAGAGAAATCTTTGTTGCCTTGCTCATCTGTTTGGATGAACTGTACTTCCATTTCTTTGAGGTTCAGGTTTACCGATGGGTTGTGAATGATCTCATTGGTAATCCAAATCCGCTCTTTGGGGAATTGTTGGCGCGTTTCGTAGGCAAGGGCGATCGCCCGTTCTACGCCCCAGCAAAAGCCAAACGCTTGAGCCAGCCGAATTGTGACATCGCCCCGAGTGAGGGTGTAGCCGTTGTCGCGAATTTCTTGAATCAGATTGCTTTTATATTCGGAGTCTAGCAGCGAAGAAACCACGCTTTCGTGGCCAAACCCCTTACGGTGGTAGTTTTCCGATTGGTGTAGCGATCGCTTAAATGTTTTTGTATCCATAAAGAGTTATGCGCTTCAAAACCGCGAGTCTATTCACTGAAACCCAGCTTTATCCTAAGCCCTATAGCGAATCTCTGGCAAAGTCTAAGTCTTATTTAGAATGCAGTGTTAGCTCATGGATGTTCCACATTGAACCGCCTAAGGCAGAATACTTAACATTTTGGACGCGATCTTGCACCCCCGAAAAGGAGAGCGGCGTAATCAAATAGATAAAAGGCACGTATTCTTGTACTAATTGTTGTGCTTTGGCATAAATCTCCTTCCGTTTGCTCTCATCCAATGCTTGAGCACCTTGAATATAGAGATCGCTAATTTGTTTTTCCCAGTCTGAGACTTGCCAATTGGGAATGGCAGGTTCGCCAGGTTTGGGGCCTAAATTAAACTGGTGCAGCACACCATCTGTCGACCAGATATTAAAACTACTGTTAGGTTCTACCCCCCCACCTCTAAACCCGAGCAGTACAAACTCCCACCGCCGAGAATTGGTCAGTTTCTCGATCAGGGCGTTGAAGGCCATTGGATTAAAGTCAAGCTGGATCCCAATTCGGGCCAAGTCTTGTTGGATTTGTGCGCCTAAGGCTTCACGGATCTTGTTGCCTGCATTGGTAATCAGTGAGAAGCGCACATGATGCCCTTGGGCATCGAATAGCTCGCCTTGGGCATTGTAGGTAAACCCTGCTTTTTGCAGCAATGCTTTGGCTTTATCGGGGTTGTAAGTGTAGGTCTTTAAACCTTCCTTGGGGGACAGGTAGTAGGGGCTTTGGATGCCAATCATCGAATGCTGCAAATCCCCCAGCCCCTGGTATGTGTTGTTGAGCATTTGCGGTCGATTAATGGCATAGGCGATCGCCTGTCGGAATTCTACGGTATTAAACCACTTTGACTTAATGGGATCGACGAAGGGCTTGCCAGAGCGGTCACGTCCTTGGTTGAGATTAAACGATACGTGCAGGGTATCGAGGGAAGGGCCACCATTATAAATTCGGAATCCTCGCTGTTTCTCCTCGCGTTTGAGCAACGCAAATTGGTCCACTGTCACATCAGTCATATCGATCCCGCCGGAACGGAATTGCAGGAGATCGGTATCCGTATTTTCCACCACTGCAACGACGACACGCTCAATGCGAGGCTGGGGTTCGCCCTTCGCACCATGCCGCCAGTAGTAAGGGTTGCGTCGTAGCGTTACGCGTTCGCCCACGCGATAGCTTTCGATCATATACGGCCCAGCTACCACAATTTTCGAGAGTGGTCGAGTATTAACTCCCCAAGTTGAGAGAAACTGAGGGTGATTCTTCGCATCTTTAGTCCGAATTGAAGATTCTAAGATATGTTTTGGCAAAATATTTTGGCCAGTTGCCCTTAAAAATGGTGTAAATGGTTCAGGAATAGAGAATTTAACTCGGTGCTCATCAACTTTGACGACTGTCGGTAGGAAACCTGACTTGCCCACTCGTAGACCATCTCGGTTAGCCGCAGGGATATCCTTGTTCAGGTAGATGTCATTGTAGGTAAACACCACATCGTCAACGGTCAGGGGGTGTCCATCCGACCACTTCAAATTATCCTTGAGGGTATAAATGATTTCTTGCCCATCCGGCGAAATTTTCCATTCTTTGGCTAAGGCTGGCTCAATTTTTCCTGTTTCGCCATTTTCGGTAATTAAGCCTTCCGAAATTAAGGGTAAGACTTCACTCGATTCTTGGCTCAACGCTTGGTTGAATGTTTTGGGATCGGTAAGGCTGCTTAGAACGAGCTGGGATGTCCGAACGGGCGAAGCGCGAAGCTGTGTGCAACCGCTCAACGTGGTCCACAGGAAGCCCACGATTACACCCCAGGCAATCCACCGTCCTAAGGACGACTTAAGAAATAGTCCCATTGCACCAACCTAGC
>DATNQK010000504.1:0-3966 GCA_036704065.1 Stenomitos sp. | reverse complement strand
GCAAAACTCACCTGAGAACCCGTATTCTGGAGTTTATCGAATACTTCAACCGTACGATGGCAAAGCCTTTTCAGTGGACTTATAAGGGCAAGCCCTTAACCGCTTAAATAGTTGATGAACTTATGCCAAGCTGTACTAGGGACAGTTTTAAGTCGTCAATCCACTCTAAAAGAAGACCTTCTACGGTTTCTAACGTTTTTTGTTGGGTGAGTTCAGTATTTAAGTTCTGCAAAAAATGTTGACTGAGCTGTTGTACCAACTGTGGCCCGACGGGATCGGAGAGGGTATAGGCCAAGGTGCTAGACAGGGTTTGCAAGGTTTGGTGCGCAACCTGGCGGGAAATTTCTTCCGAAAGCTGGGCAAAGCCAGGCATGGCATGGATGAACGAATGGCCAGGAAGCTGGGCGATCGCCTGTTGAGCACCGTGGTGGACAATGGCCGCAACATCAGCTTGAAGGGTCGGCAATACGGCCTGAACGGCGGTCATCAGATGACGGCTGATGAGGCTGAGTTCATCCACCCCGTTGGTATCAGCCAGGGAGGTATTGGCTGCTGAGGCCGCAACGCTAAGGGTTTGGCGCAGTGCACCTTGTTTAATACTGGTTTGCACCGTACTAAACAATTGAATAAACACCAGCTCTGCAACTTCACTGGCAATATTTTCAGCCAAGTTACGGTTGATTTGGTTACGCACTGTTGCCAGGTCTAATAGGTGGGCCTGATGCAACCGCACGGCCACCGGAATAATTCGCAGTAGTTTCCAAAAAGGCAGAAAGAACAGTAAATCGTACCAGCGCCAAAGTAGCGCTTCTCGCCATCCGGTACGGTATTGCTGCCGAATCCAAAGCGTGCGCAGGATCAAATCGATGGCCAGAATGCCTAAAAACCAGAGATCAATGCGCCAAAATTCATCGACAAAATCACCGCTTTCATCAATGGGACGATAATAATTGGCCGCAATTAAAGGGCGGATACTGCGATTAAAATAGGTCAGTTCTTTCCGCCATCTCCCAGCGCTTAGATTTTGGGCGCTCCAAAATGTTCGGAATGCATCTTTGGAAGACTCAATGCGCAAATGCTGGCGCATCCGGTTTTTAATCTTTTCCAAACTGCCCGACTTATTGGCAATCCGGAACGGATCTTCTTGGATTAAGGCAACACTGCGATCGCTCAGATCTGCCAGTAACTGACGTGTCTGCACCCCCTGCGGCCCCTGTTGTTTTAGCGCAACCTGTAACTGATCCACCACTTGAAGATATTGAGCCGTATCCCGATGGGGTTCAATCCCCTTAACCGGATCGTACAGATGCGTCAGTTGCGGTAGATAGTTCAGGTATAGGTCGCGAAACCGGATATAACTGAAGTCAAACAGCACTAACCCAAAATTGCACAAGGCCACGAGTGCCATCAGCGCATCTAGCCCCTGACGCCATCGATTGCGACGCAAGTCAGAGGTTGCAGGGCGAGGGAGACGGGTAGCCGTCATCTTACTGAGCTGGAATTAAAGCTTGCAGGCGTGTGCGGAACTCGCCTTTGGGATGTCCGCCCTTGACTTCGCCTAAAATCTTGAATTCGCTGTCAGGCGATTCACATAGGATATAGGTCGGCCAACCCATTTCAGACTTGTCGGGATATTGGGTCAGTAAAATTTTGCGATATTTCCGGTAAGTCGCTGTATCCTGCATTTTGACATCGACAAACTCAAGTCCCAGTTCTTCAGCCACCTTTTGATCGTAAAACGCCATTTTGTGGCAAATACCGCAGTCTTCAGACGAAAATTTGATTAAAGAGGGTTTCATATCCTAAATTAATCGCCACACAATGCATCATCTTCATGCTACCAGTTGTCTTTTGCACTTACGCGCCTGTACCAAGTTGCATAGGAGAACAGACCCGACGGAGTACCGATTTCTCTATAAGGTCCATGACGTTATAATCCGGCGCAGGCTAAAGTAGATCTATGAGTGATGCCCATAAAGTAATTGCTGACAACCGTCAGGCTCGTTTTTTGTACGAAATCTTAGAAGTGTACGAAGCGGGCATTGAGCTGACAGGAACTGAGGTTAAGTCCGTGCGAGCCGGAAAGGTCAACCTAAAGGACGGATTCGTTCGCATTCGCGGCGGCGAGGCTTTTTTGCTGAATGTCCATATTTCGCCGCAAACGACCGTTGGCCAGTATTTTAACCATGAACCGCTGCGCAATCGCAGACTATTGCTGCACGATAAGGAAATTCGTAAGCTCATCGGTCAAACGGAACAACAGGGGTTAACCGTTGTTCCGCTCAAGATGTATCTCAAACGCGGCTGGATTAAGATTTCCATTGCCTTAGCGAGAGGTAAAAAGCTGCACGACAAACGAGACTCGCTGCGCCAAAAGCAAGATCGTCGCGATATGGAACGGGCCATGAAAACCCGCGATCACTAACCCCCCAAAGTTCTCGGCATTAAGGAGCATCGGTCAAGCCGCATAGTCTACGGCTGGGTTGTACGTTATGTGCCTGCTATTGGCCAACTGAGCTAAGGTCTTCTATTGCCCTAAACCCTTCTGGGAACGCTTGGCCCAGTCGCGACCCACACGAATTGTGAGGTCAGACTCCAAGTTGCCTGTGGAGTCAGCGGTAACGACGCTACTATCAAGGGCCTGTGCAATATTTTTTGCGGCGTCTAGGTTGCCCCATTGCGGCACAATTTGAGTTTGCTCTAGAGGTTCGGGCCAGTCTTTATCCACAGAGACATTGGTGTAGCCCATCTTGGCGAGGTAGTCTACCATGAGCGTCGCGCCGTTGGGATCGCCAGAGGCATTCTGAATCACAATATTGATGTTGGTCGCCTCGCTGGGGGCTGCTGGTACTGCCGCTTCGCTATCGGAGGGGGGTGCAACATCAAAATAGGTTTGCAGCACACGATCTGTAGCTGTCCGATCCATGAGCCAGTAACTCAGTTCAAATTCGTCTGGCAGACTAAAACGACCTGGCAGCATCACCATCTGCAACTGATCGGGCTGAATCTGCATGCCAAATTGCATCAAAGCCAGCATCTCGCCCAAGCTGAGATTGCTATCCACATGTTTTTGCAACACCGAAAACACCTGGGGCAAGCGAGTCAGCATCATGGGATTTTGCAATTTTTTTTGCAACGCCTTGAGCAGCATCTGCTGACGCTGAGTGCGTCCAATATCCCCTAAATCGTCATGGCGAAACCGCACAAAGCCTTCGGCTTGGTCGCCATTTAAGGTTTGCAGTCCAGCTTTAAGGTCGATATGCAGTTTTTGCGTGTTGTCGTCATATTTCATATCGCGGGGGACAAAAATTTCTACCCCACCCACAACATCGACTAAATCAATAAAAGCCTGGGTACTGATGCGAACATAGCGATCTACAGGAATATCATTCAGCGTCCGACTGACTACTTCAGACGCGAGGTCGGGGCCGCCTTTCCAATTGGCAGCGTTAATCTTACTCATCCCCAACCCTGGAATGTCTACTTGGGTATCGCGGGGGATGGTGAGAACGCTGGTTTTATGAGTTTCAGGGTCTAGCCGAACCAGCAGCATCGTGTCGCTACGGCTCTGGAATACATCGGTTTGGTTAGCTTCCGACGTATCCATACCCTTGTCGATCCCCATAATCAAAAGATTGACGGGACGAGAAATACCGTATTGAAAGCCTGACCTAAAGAAATCGCTGAGACCTGCACTCTTTTCGACCTTCGAGGTTGGCGAAAGCTGAAACGGAGAGATAAGAGCTAAAGTGGCACCCACACTTGCCGAAATGGCAATCACACCTGCAAAGGCAAAGGTCCAACTCAACCACCGCAGCGAGCCGCCTCTCGCGGGCAGCGCCACCGCTGCTCCCGAGGATCCTCGCGCAGACTGAACCGAATTCTGGATCTGCTTACGAGAGGACGTATTCGGCTGGCGTCCGGTCGATGAATTCACACCTCTAACCACAGTGACTCCGTGTAATT
>DATNQK010000503.1:0-8778 GCA_036704065.1 Stenomitos sp. | reverse complement strand
GTTACCATTGGCAGCGATGGGGCTTTGTATGGCACAACGACCAGCGGTGGTGCTAGTCAATTTGGGACTGTCTTTAAATTTGCCAAAGGAAAGCTCTCAAGGCTACGTAGCTTTAGCCTCTCTGGTGAGGTAGGTGGTAGGCCCTATGGCGGCGTGGTTCTAGATACAGCGGGGAACCTATACGGCACCAACTATGTGGGAGGAGCCAAGAACAAAGGAACCGTCTTTCAACTCACACCTAGTGGTGGCTTGAAAGAAGTTGCGCCCTTCACGGGCACCAATGGGGCCTATCCATTTGCAGGCGTCACCCTAGATGGTGCAGGCAATGTATATGGCACCACCTGTAATGGCGGCACACGTAACAAGGGCACGGTATTCAAATGGGTGCCGGGCGGGAAGTTAACGGTTCTCCACAGCTTCACCGGCACAGATGGCGATTGTCCTTATGGTGGCGTCACCTTTAGAAACGGCGTGCTGTACGGCACGACCTATAAAGGTGGCAAAAACGATAACGGAACCGTCTTCAAAATTGCTGCGAGCGGCGGGCCTTTGAACATTCTCTATCGATTCGGGGGCGATCGCGATGGTGGCAATCCTCGCGGAGATGTCATCCTGAATGCAGCAGGCACCACGCTTTACGGAACCACGCAATTTGGCGGTCGCACAGATGGCAAGTTTTATAACTTAGGCACTGTCTATCAGCTTACGTTGCCGTAAGTTTTTGCTAAGCCTTAATTATCAGGGTATTCAGCGGGTTGGGGTTATGCCCTTCAGCCCCTGGATACCGTTGCCTTTAACAAGACAAGGTTTGACACTGAGATACATTAAAAGCTCCTGATGTGACTCGAACACACGACTTCTTCATTACGAGTGAAGCGCTCTACCAACTGAGCTACAGGAGCAAATAGAAAACCTGAAACAGGCTAGCGGTGCTTGGATAACCTGCTTTTGGTAGGAACCACAGATTACCGAATACTAAGTATAGGCAGTTGCCGCTGAAAATTCAAGCACTTTCGAGGCCCGTCTTGCAGCGAAGTGCATTTTACGCGGGGGTAGACAGCTTGCGACGGGCAAAAATCATCCGGCCTGCCGAGGTTTGGAGGGCACTGGTCACCACTACGGGCAACTCATCCCCTACATGACTGCTCCCCTCTTCTACCACTACCATTGTGCCATCAGACAAATAGCCCACCCCTTGATCGGGTTCTTTGCCTTCTTTCAGAATTTTTAAGTCAAGGCTATCACCTGGCAAATACACCGGACGCAGCGCCTGGGCAAGGTCATTCACATTCAGGACCTGAACTTTTTGCAGACTCGCAACTTTGTTGAGGTTGTAATCGTTGGTAACAAGACTGCCGTTAATGTCTTGCGCTAAACGCACCAGTTTGGCATCTACCGTCGCAACATCGTCATAATCGGCAGGGTGGATGACGATGCGCTGAGGGTGGCTTTCTTGCAACCGATTCAGAATATCTAAACCCCGACGACCGCGCGTGCGCTTTTGGTCGTTAGAAGCATCGGCAATCTTTTGCAGCTCTTGCAAAACAAACTGCGGCACCAAAATTTGCCCTTCTAGAAAGCCTGTATTTACCAACTCCTGTACCCGACCATCAATGATGCAACTGGTGTCTAAAATTTTGGCAGGAGCAGGCTTCAGAGTCCCTTCTGCCAGGAGGATACTCTCTAGAGAATTGGGGTTAATGAGTCGCAGTAATGTGCGACCGTGGGTATCGGCCAAGCTTAATCCTGAATAGGAAGAAATCAAGCTACCGAATAAGGCGGCAATGGGTTTCAAGAATGAAAGTTCGGGTGGAATGGGCAACAGAAAAATAGGGGCAAGCAACAGGTTTGCCACAATCAGGCCCAGCACCAGACCCACGGAGCGACTGACGAGAATATCGGTGGGTAGCTTTTTAATACCGCGTTCCAGACGACGATAGGTCGCCTGAACGGTTAAGCCTACGCCAATGCCAATTAAAGCACCAAAGCCTAAAGTGACCCATCGCAACCCTTCTAAGTTTTCGACTTGGGAAAGGAGGCTAGAAGGCAGTAACTCAACGCCCTGATAACCAATTGCGGCACCGACTAAAATAAGGGTCAAGATGATAATGGCGTCAATCATTGCCGTTTGCGCTTTGAATTTGCAGGGTGTTCTCTAGCAAAGACTGAAACGTTTTGCAAGCGAGTAAACTACCCACCTATTATACTTTCTTGGCTTCATCCGGCTGACTGGCCGTAGAACCTAGCAGAGATAAGAATTATCACAGCTTAAATGAGGATGGCGAGGCCTTTTTTAGAAAACGTAGACTTTTCAGCCAATCTTGCCGCTCAGGATTGGCCAGCGGCTGCGTATGTTCATATTCCCTTCTGTCGGCGGCGGTGTTTCTATTGCGATTTTCCGATTTCGGTGGTGGGCGATCGCCTACGGGGTGAAACCTCTCTCGGCATTCAGCAGTATGTCGACTGGCTGTGTGCAGAAATTCAAGCCACACCGAGCCTAGGACAACCCTTAAACACCATTTTTTTTGGCGGCGGTACGCCCTCGTTACTCGCGGCAGCACAAGTAGAACAGATTGTTGAGACATTAGCCACCCAGTTTGGGTTAGCTGCAAATCTTGAAATCTCGATGGAAATGGATCCGGGCACGTTTACCTTGGCACAGGTTCAAGCTTTCCGCCGTGCGGGAATCAACCGTGCAAGTTTAGGGACACAGGCGTTTCAGGACGACTTGCTAGAAGTGTGTGGCCGGACGCACCGAGTTTCAGATATTTACACTGCTGTGGATTGGGTGCGGCAGGCGGGATACGACAACGTGAGTTTAGATTTAATTTCGGGATTGCCAGGGCAAACCTTAGCACAGTGGCAACATTCCCTGGAGGCGGTGATCGCTCTTAAACCACAGCATCTATCAGCCTACGACTTGGTATTAGAACCAGAGACAGCCTTTGGCAAGCGTTGGGCACCTGGCGAGGGGCCACTACCCACGGATGAATTAACCGCCCAAATGTATCGGATGGCTTCCCAGATGCTGCAAGCCGCAGGCTATCGGCATTACGAAATTTCTAACTATGCCCTACCTGGCTTTGAGTGTCGCCACAACCTGACCTATTGGCGTAACGAGCCATACTACGGATTTGGGATGGGGGCGGCGAGCTATCTGCATGGGCAACGCTGGAGCCGTCCGCGTACCCGTGTGGCCTACCGTGAGTGGCTGGATCACTATATTCAAGCCGCAGGGCATTTGGATGAAGGCATGGGGGATGAGGGCGATCGCCTCTTTGAAACGTTCATGGTGGGGTTAAGACGCGCCGAGGGGATCGAGTTAAGTCAGTTTGCCCATCAGATCGATGTAGAACAGGTGTGCCGAGATTTAGCCCCCTATGTTGCAGAGGGCTGGGTTGCATTGGAGGGCGATCGCAGGTTACGCCTCACAGACCCCGAAGGTTTTTTGTTTTCAAATACCGTCTTGGTTGCCCTATGGGAATCCCTAGCCGCAGCAGATCGCGGCAACGCGCAATAAGCTATAAATTGATGCACGGGTTGAGCCAAGTTGCATCAGCCTCTTGATGTCGCACGGATAGGGTGTTGGGTTATGCCTCTGTTTGGAATTGCAGTAGGAGTTTTGTTGCTCTGTGCAGGGGCCATAGTGGTATGGCAAAACCCTGGCGCACTGCCGCTCACAATCCTAGGCACTCAAATACCGCCTTTACCGCTGGGCTTGTGGGTTGTGATTGCAACCCTACTGGGTTTAGCAGTTGGTTTTTTGTTATTGCTGCTATTGGGCGGAAAATCGTTACGCGCCAGCCTACGCCAACAGCGACCGCGCTCTGTGTTTAAGGCTCGCCGTAAGGCAAATGCCTCACAGCGGGTTGGGTCATTTCACAGAACAGAGGCCTCAGATTGGTATGACCGCGGCTCCTCCGACTGGCAGGGGGAAGGTTCGAATACCGCAACGGAAACTAGAAGACGGACGAATCGTGCTACGGAACCAGAACCCTTTGCCCCAGAAGAAGAATTGGGCGATCGCGTCGTGGATGCAGATTACCGCGTGATTCGCCCACCCTCGCGGCCTGTCGAAAATCGCGTATCGGAAGACGACGAATGGGACGATGAGTTTTTTGATCGCTAAGGCAAAAAAGAGCTGTGGGAATTTTCTACACGTGGATGCTTTTCTAGACGCATTCAAGAAACCTGAATCGGATCATTTTCAGCGCATTAGTTTGAAACCGTATTTTTTGTTATTGCAACTTATATTACTGAAGGCTGTCTTAACCTATCAATAATCCATCGCTCTGGAATTTTAATTGACAGTTTCCAGTTTTAACTGGGATAAATTAGAGTAAGTTTCTTGCTTAAACTGCCCTAATATTTCTTTGAAGAATGATAAAAGCAAAGCATTTTAGCTTTCTGAACATCATTATCCGAGCCACTCAGACTTTATTCAAAGCTGCACCGTTAGATGTTTCATTCTCGTTAACCACCAGCCTACTCGCAGGATTGGGCCCAGCGATTACGCTGCTGCTCACAAAGACAGTCATAGACAGCTTATCCATCGCCTTATCCGAGAACAGCACCTCTCAAACAAGTAATACAAGCCCTATTTATCTATTTGCTATCTTAATGGTTATCATTCATGTCTTGAATGATGCTGTTCTGCCATCGAGCAACATGGTTTTCCCTAATATCGAAAACAAGGTGCAAGGCTATGTCAAAAGCTTGTTACTGGCAAAGGTTGCTAACTTTAAAGACATCTTAATTTTCGAGTCCCCTGATCTGTTAAACACCCTTAAGCTAGCTGAGCAAGGGGTAGGGCATCTTAGCGAATTTATTTATATTCTATTTACTTCATTACATGGCTTGTTAACTTTTTTGCCATCCATGTTTGTGTTAATTGCGATCGCCTGGTGGATTCCAGGCTTGATTGTGTTAACCGCCATCCCCTATTTGGTGATAGAAGCCAGTTACAGAGTCAAGAGTTGGAAGATCGAAGAAACTCAAGCAGAAGCAGCAAGGCAATTAGACATTTATGCAAACATCATCTTGTCGGAAGAGTTCGCCAAGGAAGTGAGGATTTGGTCGCTCCAGACCGTTTTGCTCGATCAATGGACAGGGCTGTATCACGCGACCTACCGCAAGATCTATCGGATGCGGCTGCAAGGGGCAGTATGGACATTTCTCAGCGCCTGTTTTCAAGGGTTAGGCTTGGCCATTCCCTACGTTGTGTTGGTTCAAGGGGTGATGGCTCGCACCTTTACCCTGGGGGATTTGGTTTTGCTAAGCGGGTTAGTGTTTCAGGCTCGCGGTGGCTTAGGCATGTGCTTAGGCTCCTCGAACCAGTTGTTGTCGAGTCTGCTGAGCTTAAGACCCATTTTCCAGTTTTTAGACTTAAGCCCATTGCTCCAGCAAAAACCGTCTTTATCTGCCCCAACGTCTCCACAGACCAGTAGCAGCAAAATTGTGATCCGTGACCTGACCTTCACCTATCCAGGTTCAACGGATCCAGCCCTCAAAAATATTGATTTAACCTTGGCCCCTGGGCAAATGACGGTGGTGGTTGGCGAAAACGGGTCGGGCAAATCAACCTTGGCCAAGCTCCTCTGTCGCTTTTACGACCCCCAATCTGGCGAGATTTTGTGGAATGGCAAAGATCTCCAAACCTGGGATATCGATATGCTGCGATCGCAGATGGCCGTGGTGTTCCAAGACTATGCCAAGTTTCCAGCCTCCGTGCGCGAAAATGTGGGGTGGGCTAACCTTGCGCAACTGCAAAACTCAGACTATCTGGCGAAATTACTGGAACAGGTCAAACTGCTAGATTTTTTTGAGCAAAGTCATGATGGCCTAGAGACCTTGCTCACCAAGCGGCTAGAGAACGGAACCGACCTCTCCGGCGGACAGTGGCAGCGTATTGCGATCGCCAGAGCCCTCGCCCGACTGGAAACCACGCAATTGTTAATTCTTGACGAACCCACTGCAGCCATCGACCCCGAAAACGAGCATGAAATCTATCGTCTAATTCGGCAAATGGCCACCTATTGCACCACACTGGTAATTAGCCATCGCTTGGGCCTCGCACGATTTGCCGATCAGGTTGTTGTACTGCACAACGGCAGCATTATTGAAACGGGTACGCACACTGAACTCATGCAGCAAGCGGGTAAATATCGGGCCATGTTCGACAAGCAGAGCAGCCAATATATTGATGTAACGATCAACGAAGGCATCCAACCCTAACGGCTTGGTTTTCAGTAGAGGTAAAAATTTTTGAATCAGCACCGAGGTCTTGAGTCCGTCCTCTACAAACCCTTATTAGGCAGCAACTTCAATATAAGTTGATGAAGTAGAAGGTTGGGGGATTTCATATCCCTCTAACTTTAACCCATCCAAATGAAACTCTATAGCTTCACGCATGTTTTTTTCAACCTCTTCATAGGTCAGGCCAGTTGAAATGCATCCTGGCAAATCAGGCGAATAAGCTGAGTATCCAGTTCCTGTCTTTTCGATAATTGTGAGGTAGCGCATTACTTTAAACCTGCTTGCTTCAAGATGCTGTTCAGAGTTCCCGGTGCAAGGTCATCACTTAGTTTACCTGGAACAGTTACTAGCCCAGCCTTGGTGAAATGTTTATATTGACGATGACTGCCTTTCGTTCGAACTAAATACCAACCATCATCTTCAATTAACTGAATTACTTCCTTAACTTTCATGTATTCAGTTTATAAAAATCTTGAAGGCCTTTCAATGGCTTGTCTTTAGGTATTTTCCAGGTTACGCCTAACGATTGAGATGAGCGGCGTGAGTGATTATAGAAAAGAGCAACACTAGCAGGGTGAATCGAACGTGTGTTCCATTGCTGGGTTAGGTCGCGGCAGAATTTCTCAATTTCTGAGCAATTGCAATCTGAAGTTTGCTATCGAAGTCTACATCCCTTACATTCGCAATAACTGGGAAATCCCGCTCTTTACGACGTTCTGCATAAGCCCTAAGTGCCGCCTTATCTTCACGATTCTCCACTATATGGCGCTTAAGTTGCTCATCAGTCATCACAGAATAATCAGCTTGAGTCATTAATTTAGGTCTCCATTGGGAGTCACTTCTAACTCAATTTCATAATTATAGCCTGCCAAGAGATACAGATTTAGAGTGCGATCATCTACCTAAACAAGGTAGATCGGTTGGGACATCCCGAATGTTTACTGACAACTGATACGATAGAGCACTTCAAGTTACTCAATTGTTGGCATTTAGAGGTTACAGAATGTGATAGTAGAATGCACTCTACTAAAATTGCCTGACAAGGTAAATCGATAAAGATGATTGGGGCCTAACGTTGCCCGTCACCCGCCGCAGATACTCTTTTGCATTATAATCAACTACCTGTCAACGGTCGGCGTTCATGGGTTTTGTTAGAGGGTATTTCGCTGAGATAGAGGCAACCTAGTAAAACCAAGCAAAGGTAGTTCTTTATAAAAAAACAGCAACCAAATACTTGAATTTTGGTCTTCCTCAGTTTCCTTAAATGTGTAAGAAAATATCCCATTTTGAACTATACGTAGCTGAGGGAAATGAACTCCTGGCAACTGTTCAAGAATTGGCTTTAATCCAAACTGTTGAATCCTGACAAAAACTTCGTATCCTGATGGCAAAGAATATCCCTTTTCATGAAAGAAAAGTCCTCGAATAATACGTTGAGCAACTCTACCGATACGCTCTATATCAAGTTGAAATACTGGTTCTTTACCAAGAAGAATTCCTGCTTCAGTTACGATTTCAACCTCCTTAATACTTCTCAGGATAGTTCTTGAAAACCCTTTCTGTTCCTTCCTGCGCAAAGAACGACCTAAGGAATCGATAGCACCTTGAGCTAAGGAGCCTTCAGAGACTTTTGCGGAAGAAAGGATGGCTGCTCGAAAATACTCGTCATCTTTAGACCACCCGGCTTGGCAAGTTTCACAACAAGGGACAGTAATAAGATCTGAAGATCTAGGTTTTGGGAAAAGGTTTTGAGGGGGAATATGGTCATTAGTTAGTGGTCGAATTTCTGCACAATAGGCGCATCGACCATTTTTTTTAGGCTGACTCATAAAAATAGCTAGATACGCAATTGAGTTAGTAAATGAACGACTTAGATAATTTTGTCATCTCACGGCTGGCGCGTCACCGGACGGCAAAAATTCTTGCATCATATTCGATTGCGTACACCTCCATTCCGTGTGCAAGCGCTTGTTAGCCTGCGCTGCACTTAAAGATTTATACTACCTGCTCAATAAACGGAATAGTGATCCACTCATTGCTAAGAGAGAAAATCCATTTATGACATGAGGTGGTAAACGATGCCCAAAGAACATGGGCGCTCCTGAAATTGAAGCTTTTTTGACCCACCTTGCTGTAAATATTCGCGTTACAGCCTCAACGCAAAACCAAGCCCTCAGTGCTTTATTATTTCTTTACCGCCATGTCCTTCATGTAGACATTGATTTGGAAATTGATGCTGTGCGAGCCAAGCGATCGCGTTACCTGCCAACTGTTTTGTCCTATGAGAAGGCGATCGCCATCCTCGACCGGATGTATGGGGAATACCAACTCGTCGCTAAACTCCTCTATGCCATAACCAAAAGTGGTTTTTCTAATGTTGTCGCTAAGGATGGTGGATTAAATAACGTCCAGAATCTCGTGATAGTCTGAGGGTCTTTCCCTCCTCTATTTTTAGATGAATCCCTACTCCTCCGATATTGAGCAGCAAATGCTACGGTTTTACAAGTCATTGAACGAGAAGGA